>NZ_QHHV01000156.1:0-22375 GCF_003947245.1 Actinoplanes sp. ATCC 53533
GGTGGGGTGCGGGTGGCTCGGCGAACGCGCGCAGGAGGCCGTCGAAGTCGTAGGAGCCGTCAGGTTGCAACCCGCCGCCTTCCAGGTTCAGCAGCGATAACTGCAGGTCAATAGTCATCTGCGGTGCCTCTCGTCGGGGAGCACGTAGCGGTGATCTTTGTCGGCTCGGTCGGGACTGTCGTCGCTGTGGTGGTTAGCGATGGCGTGCAGCAGGTCGCCGGCCTCGAAGAGTTCGTGGGTCGTCACCGCCGCGGTGATAGCCGGGTCGCCGCCGAGGTCGTCGGCTTGACCGATCAGGAACTGGCCGAACTCGGTGCGGACCGTGGTGCTCGCGGCGTCGAGGAACGAGTGCAGCAGGATCAGCAGGTCTGCGGTGGCGCGTACGACACCGACATAGACGCTTGCCTCGGCGAGTTCACCAAGCGTGGCTGCGGGTGGATCGGTGTTGGTGCGTCTGCTGTCGTTGCTGTGGGTCTGGGTAACGGGGGTTCCGGCTTGGTGCCGGGGCTTGAAGAGCCGGACGTTGCCGGCGCCGGCCAGGGCTGCTCGTAGCTGGCTGATTTCGGTGTGTTGAGCGGCCAGTCGCGAGATCACGGTGGCCTTGAGCGTGGTCAGTTCGGCGAGTTGCTGGCCTTGCTCGGTCAGCCGTTGGTGGAGTCGGGTGTTGTCGTCGGTGAGTCGGATGATCTGCGCTGCTCGGGGGTCGGGCAGGTGGCCTGCGTTTCGCAGGCGGGTGAGGCGGTCCTCGAATTCCTGCTTGAGGTGCTGGTAGGTGCGGTAGAGCGACGCTCGGGAGACGCCTGCCTCTCGGGCGAGGGTCTTGATGTCGCAGCTCCCGCCTGGCGGTATTTGGCCGCGCAGCAGGCGGTCGGTGGCGGCGCGGATGCGGTCCTCGGTCTGCCTCCGTTGCAGGTCGCTGATGGTCATCGAACTGCTCCGGTGTCGGTGGCGGCGTCGATGGCGTCGACGACGCGTTGGGCGCGAGCGTGTTCGGCGCCGAGGCGGGTTGCTTCTCCGGCGGGTAGTCGGGGGTTGCCGAGGAACGTCGCGGTGGTGGTGGCGCATCCGGCCCAGACCTCACGGTGCTGGCGGTGGAAGGTGGCTTGGGGGCAGCGCGCGGCGTCGCAGAGTCCGGCCAGCGGTGTGGTGGCTGTCGGGGTTCCGGCGAGCTTGAGGCAGAGCGCCTTGGCGGGGTCGGTGAACCAGCAGTAGTTCGCAGCCTGGATGTGGAGCGTCGCGGCCTTCTTCTTCAGCAGTAGTTCGATGTGCCGGTCAGTGGCCACGACAGTCGGCTGAGCGTGCTGCTGCTGGTCCAATTGCGTGTCGACGTGTTGCAGGGCGTCGATCAGGTCCCGCGCGCCGGGCCCGGCGGGGAGCCTGCCGGCTTGGTAGTCGCGGTAGATGGCGGCGGCGAGCTTGGCTTTGCGGGCGGTTTCCGCGGCGGTGACCTCGGTGTGGAACTTGGCCTGGGCTCCGCCGGGGCGCCGGGTGTAGCCCTCGGTGGTGGCCACTGAGATGTGCTTGAGGTGCGTTTTCGCAGCCAGGAGGCCATGTGGTCGGTGACCGAGTTCGAGCGCCAGGGTGCGCCGCAGCATGGAGACGGTGATCGGTCCGGACGGGATCTGCCGTAGTCCCAGCCGGATGCCGGCTGGACCGTTGATCCAGCGTCGGAAAAATTTGAGCCGGTTGACGAACGCGAATCGGCCGAACACTCTCGTGTCGGCCGCGTCGCGGGTGGTGTCGAAGGCGGCCAGCCTGGCGGCCAGCTCGACGGCCCGGTAGGCCGGTTCGATGACGATCCACTCGTCGGGGACGCCGCCCCATTGTTCGCTCTTGATGCGCTTGCTGGACAGGCCGAATCGGAACAGCCCGGGCTGGATCTCGCGGGGCTCGGTGCAGGAGCCGATGGTCAGCTCCATCGGCTCGCTGGAACGCATGCCGCTGACAGCGGAGGTGACGAATAGGCAGGCGGTGAAGACGATCGCGGCGAGTTCGTTGGCGCCGGTGCTTGTCAGAGGCTCGGTCCACGCAACGTTGTCGGTGCCGTTGGCCGTAACGACGGTGACCGCCTCGCGTGCCCAGGCCGGCTGGATGCCGACTGCTGCCACGGCTTGTTCGGCCAGGTCGCGAACCGCGCGGATGACCCTCTGGTCGACCTGCCTGGCGGACACTTCGTGAGCCAGTTCACCGAAGCTGACGTGCAGCAGTGGATCATCAAGGTGCCAGCCGTTGCTGAGCCGGGCGGCGACGTGGTGGCGTTCGAGCTGTGGCAGGGGTCGGCCCTGCTGGACGTAGCGGCTGATCAGCTCGCGGACCTCGTGATGTCGCGCCACGGAGATCTGCACGGGACGCTGCTGCGCGGCTCGGATCTTTTCGAGCAGGCCCAGCACGTGCGGGCCAACGGTCTGGACGAGGAAGAGTGCGGCAGTCAGCCCCGGCTGCAGTAGCTCCGGCGGCACCGGCTGAGTCTTGTTCTCTCCCCGCGGCGAGAACCCGGCCACGACGTTGGCGGCGCGTGCCGGCCACGGTATGAAGCCGGGTTGATAGGAGTCGGCGGTGAACAACTCGGTGTAGAGCGCGACGTCCTTCATCGCCAGGACGTCGTGCATCACGTTGGCCCGGTCCGGGCGCCGGTCGTTCAGGTGCTGCAGGTAGCGCTCGCAGTGTTCCTGGGTCACCTGCCGCAGCGATGTGATGTCCTGTTCGGCTAGCCACTGCAACCAGGGAATGAGGTGGTAGAGCCTGCTGTGGCAAGTGGAGAGGTGAAGTGGAGTGCGCCGCGCTCGCGGGAGGGTCGCCACCTCGGCGTGCGTCGGGCAGAGCAACGCGATCATCAGCTCGCGTGCGAGCAATTGCCAGTCGGGGCGAGGGATGCCGGTGAAGTCGAACCTCAAATGGTTCGGCTTGAGCTGGGCGGCGCTGTTCGCGACGCCGGCGAAGTCCCAGACCGGGTCGTCGAACATTGGCGGCCGGGCCGTGGGGTTCATCGTCAGCCCGACCAGTTCAGCTACCGGCTGGCCGGCGAACGGGGACCGGCGTGTGACCAGATGCGCGGCGGTGACCGGGTAGTCGTTCATGCGGTCGTCTCCTCCGGCCGCAGCGGCAGCTCAGCGTCGTTGTCCGCGACCTGATCGGCGGCAGCGGTCAAGATGGACATGGCGAACCGGGGCAGGATGTCCTGGTCCAGACGGTGGGCGTAGGGCCCGAATACCGCGATGAACTGCGGCACCGGCATCTGCCGGAACTGCCGGGCGAAGAACGCCTTGAGCCGTAGCAGGTTGGGCGCGTGCCGTGGGGCGAAGATCGCCAGTGGGCAGAGCAGACACACCCACGGCCGCGCGGGACACGGCCGGCCGGCTGGGCCGTGCAGCCCGGCGAGTTGGTCGGCGCATGCGGCGGTGAACACGTCTCGCTCGCCGCCGATCAACTCCACGATGACCGGTTCACTCAGGTTCAGACCGACAACCTTCGCGGGCAGTTCCCGCGCAGCGCTCACCGGGTCCGCGCTGGCGATCACTACCGCCGTGGTCGCCTTGCGGACCAGGTCGGACTGCGCGTCCTCGATCACCGCTTCCAACGCATTGCGCTGGGCGGGGCTGGGCCGCGACAGGTAGTGGTCTCCTTCGACCTGGGCGGTGTGGTTGGGATCAATTGTGGTGCGGCCGGTCCACGCCCGCTTGTCGCGGCGCTGGTGGAAGGTGGCACGGATGCGGCTGCGATGGATCGACAGCGGTTTTCCGTCGTCATCGACCAGGGTGTTGGCCTCGACGAAACGGCGGATCGTGTCGTGGTCGAACAGCACCACGTGGATCGGAGAGACCCGCGAGTACGCCAACCACAGCCGTGATCTGGCCTGCTCGGGAGCCCACCGCCGTAGCCCAGCGGAATGCGCCAACCAGCGACGCAGCACCCGAACGGCGGCCTTCGGCAACGTCAACGACTGTGGTCCGCTGCGGCCCTTGACATAGTCCAGCAGGACCGTCGTGTCGCCGGCCCAGTCGATGTCGCCGACGCCCAGGTCGTCCAAACCGTCCGGGACGATCCCGCTGGTCATGCCCAGCAACAGCCGGTAGGCCAGCGCGACACCAACCGTCGGGAACAGCATCGGTGCCGTGCGGGTCACCCCGCCGGTGTTCTTCCAAACGGTCACCATGCTGCAGCGCATGTGCTCAGCCACCTGCGCCGCTGATCGCGGCCCATATCGGTGGTGCAGCCACAGCATGTTCTGCTCCGACCAGCCGGCCACGGCCGGATCCCGGCCGCCGCGTACGGCAGCCACGGCCGCGCGCTGCTCAGCCCACGCGGTATCGGTGACCTGCTTGCAGCACTCCAACAGCCGCGTCCACTCCGCGTCGCTGTAAGGCAATAGAGGCGTGCGGCGTGGCTCAGAATTGAGCGCTCGGCCACCGAGGTAGTCGCGAACCTCGCGACGCAAACCACCGGTCTCGCCGTCCCACGCCAGCAGCATCCGCCGCGACGGCGACTCCTCGCGGCGGCTGACACCCAGCCAGAACTCCACCAGCCGGGCACGGGTCAACTCCGCCGCGCCGCCCCGGAAACCGGCGCTGTCCAGGAAGCGGGCCATCCGCCCCAACGCGGCCCGGTAGCCCATGGCCGTTTCGACCGAGTCCATAGGTCCATGTGGGTGGGCCAACGCGGCAAGCCCATGGGCCATCTCACCCACGAAGAGCGGGCACGGCAGATGGTGCAGCCGCAGCGTGTAACGGGTGGCGTCGCTGAACACGAACACCACGCGCAGCGGATCGGTGAACACCTCGGCCGGCATCAGGCGCTCGCCTCCGCCAACTCGGCCTCGTCGTCGAACTCGGCGTCCACCTCAGCGAATAGGTCTTCCGTCAGGTCGGCAGCGCGGCCGGCGGCCTCGTATGCCTCGCGGAACACCCGCGTGGCGTCGAGCTTTGACATGTACAGCTCAGTTGTGGTTACCGAGGAGTGGCCGAGCAGGTCCCGCAAGACCATCAACGGGTCGGCCTGGGTCAGGTAGAGCGCCATCGCCGCGTCGTCGCCGGTGTCGGCCACCAGCCGGGCCGCCTGCTGGTAGTAGCCGGTCACCAACATCTCCAGCGTGGCCATCGCGAACGAATGGCGCAGCCGATGCGGCTTGACGTGCGGAAAACGCGGCTCGAACCGGGCCCGGATCCGATCAGAGACCCGCCTGAACACCGTCGGCCAGGCCACGAACGGAGCACCGTCGCGCTGCACCGCCAACAGCAGCGACCCACCATCGACGTTGACCAGCCGCAGCCGTTCGCGCGGAGTCAGCTTCGACCACGGCACCCGGCGACCGTTGACCACCCCGCCGAACCGGTCTGCCTTCGTCACGACCAGCGGCGCGCCGAGCTGCGGATCCGGTCGCCAACCGGAACCGTCGACGGACAAAGGACGTTCCAGCGCGCAGTACCGGTGCACCGCAGCCAACGCGTCGTAGGACGCCCACGTCGTGCGCGGCTTGCGGCCCTTGGTGATACCCGCCGGCACCGGCAGCCGGATCGGCACCACGGTCGACGCGGCCGGCAACGGCGGCACCTCATGGACCAGGAAATACGTGAACTCCTGCCGGCGCAGCCCACTGGACAACACGAACCTCGCCGTGGCCGCGTTGCGGCCCGGGTGCAAACCGCGGAACGCCGGATCCGGGCTGCCATCAGGTAGCAACCCTTCCAACGCCAGCACGAACAGCTCCACGAACTCCCGCTCCAAGTATTTGATCCGGGTGTGCGGCTTCGGCGCCCGCACCTTCGCCAGGTTTCGTCGAACCTCAACCAGCCGTCCGTCGGCGTACCGACGCCCCGCGCCGTACGTGAACGGCACCGCAGTCGCGTGGCCTTCCTCGACCGCCCACGCGTAGAACTGGGCCACGACGCCAACGTGCAGATTCCACGTCGACTCCGCCAAACGCGCCTCGATCGGCCCGGCCAGGCGATGCTCCGCGTAGCCGGACAGCGCCGCACGCAACCGATCGCGTTCGGCGAACACGGCGACTCCGCACTCGGCCAGGAACTCCAGCCAGCCCTTCAACGCTCGCGCGTACACTTCCCAACTCTTCGGCGCCGGCGCGCCGCTGACCGGCAACTCGCGCAACCACTGATTCACCACGACTACCGGGCGGGCGCCGCGCTCGTCCTCGAACCGCAAGTCGTCGTCGATCAACACCGGCATGCCCTGCCGAATCAACGGTTTCCGTTGGACTTCCCAGCCCTGCCAACCCGCCGAGGAGAAGAAGATCATCTGCATCCGGGAAAGCTAGACAAGCGACATGACCCGGTGCAACGCATAGGCCAGCACTGATGGCCGCCGACCCTACCGATGCGAGACACGACGATGTTGCAAACCTAATGGAATTCAGGTCGCCGCCGCCGATGAACGGGAGCGGATCTCTGCCGTAGCGGTCGAGCAGCTTCGCCTCGTCCAGGCGTGCGGCGCCGCTGCGGGCGTTGAAGTGGGCCACCCAAGCACCGAACTCAGCGCCAGTGGCGTTGGCCCGGAACCGTCCGACGTTGCGTTGGTCAGCGAAGACGTCGGGGTCGTGCGGGTCGTCACCGGGCCAGTGCAGGTTCGTCACCAGGTCGGTGTTGTAGAAGATCGCGGGTGGGATGGGGCCTTGCTGGCTGGTGCCGAGCAGCCCGGCGTAGGGGGCGTCGAGGACCTCGGTGAGGGCTCTCTCGGCCTGGCGCAGCCCTTGGTGCTGGTGTCGGCGGTAGTGCTTGGCCTCGCAGAACAGGATGACGGCGGGCGGAGTGTCGAGGACGGTGAAGGTCTGTTTGAGGGGGTGCATGTCGAACGTGTCGCCGTGGTTGCCGCCGGCCTCGTGGTTGATGGTCGCGATCACCAGGTTTGCCATCGGCAGGTCCCTTCGGAAGTCAAGGACGAACAGAGCCTGCGCCGTCCGGCACGAGCGGGTCGGCACGGACGGGCTGGCGGGGGCGTGGCTCGGTCGGTCACCGCTTCGGGGGTGACCGGTTGGGCGGGACGCTGGGTGTCGTGCGACCTCGGCATCAGCGCCATGGGGCCTGGCAGTGTCGGCATCACGGCGATCCCCACGGGCAGTCGTGGACCCGGGAGGCGAGGGAGGCACGGTCAGGCATGACGAGGTCGGGCTGCAGGATCCCGCCCGGTAGCGGCGCCAGCGGTACCGCGTGGTCGGACGCCCTTGGGTCGTGCGGCCGTGACCCGCAGCCGGAACATCCCACGCGCAAGGCGGCGAACCCTGCAACGAGCGCCATGGTCACGGCATGGCCGCGGCCCAGCGCGTCAGACGACCACTCGCAGAGGCCCGTAAGGATTTGCCGACCATGGTCACGATCGACCTCCCGACAGACGGCGACCGCGAGCCCCGCTTGGGCGTAGACGGTCCGCAGCGCATCGCCGGCCCAGTCGCCGGTCGCCGTCAGCTGGTGCAGGTACTCGTTGTAGACGGCCACGGCCGGCCCGCCGGTGTAGAGCGTGATGTCAGCGGCGACGCCGTCTGCGCACAGCCTGCGACGATGGTCGACCGGGTGCAGCCTTTCCGCGGCGTGAACCGCACGCCCGGCCGCGTCCAGCGCCGCAGCGGCGTCGCGGTAGCGCAGGAACGCCTCCGCGAGCAGGATCATCTGGTCGACGCCATGGGCCGTCTCGGCTGATCCGGGCGCACGCAGCAGGTTCTGCAGCAGCCGTGCAGCCGAGATCGGCATCGTCCACACTGCGGCCCGCAGCGCGGGAAGGTCCCTGGCGTACCGGTCATCGGCGCCGCTGCCGCCGGCGGGGCCGTTGCGGTGACCTGTGTCGGGCCGGCCGGAAACCGCGCCGGTGCGCTGCCGGTGTCGGCTCATCGTGACGGCCGCCCGGCTGGCAGGCCTGGGTGCGAACGGCGGCGGACCTCTGCCAAGGCGCGCGGCAATCCGGATGGGCGTACGGCCGGTGCGGCCCGGTCGATCTGTCCCGAGTGATCTGCGTGGGTCATCCGCGGACATCCTCATGGACCGCGAGGATCGGCTGCGGGCCCGTACCGGTGGCGGGCCGGCTGCGACGAGCCCGGACGGGCTGCGCACCAGTGCCGATGATGAGTCGGGACTGGCCGGCGTCGGCGGCGGCGTGCATGAGCCGCTCCACGTCAGCGGCACCACATCGGAGCTTTTGGGCCAGGGCGGTCGTGCGCGGGGGCATGCTGGCGGTGCGTACGGCGATCCGCTTGCGGGCATAAGGCAGGGGCGGGCCGTGGCCGAGGTAGTCGTCGTCGATCAGCTCCGGCAGTGGCCGGCCAGCTGCGACGGCACGCAGCTCGGTAAGGAACGCGCGGCGCTCGCTGACCGTGTCCACGACGGGTGCGGCAATGGTGCACATCCTGCGGTGCCCAGTACGGGACCGGGAGTCGGTGGCGCTGCGATGAGCGCCGTGCAGCAGCTCCTGCACCGTAGCTTGCGGCGGGAGTAGCGCGGGGAGGCGGCGCAGCATGCGTCTGGCCTGGCGGGGATGCCCGCACACCATCGGCATGTGCAGCATCGCCGAGAGGTGGGCCAACTCCACCGGGGCGCCGTCGGTGGCTTCGCGCCATTGCAGGATGCTGTGGTCGAGCTGGCGCAGAGCCGTCGCGCAGCGGCCCATCTGGTGCAGGACCTGCGCACAAGAGATCCGGATGCGCAACGCCTCGCCGTGCACACCGACGTGGTGGAAGTCGTCGCCGGCTTGCCGGTAGAACACGGCCAGCTGATCGGCCTGGCCGCTGGCGCGCAGGATGGTGACCAGCCGCCGGGCGGCGTCCACGCTCTGCCGGTGGCTCGGCCCGTGTCGGCGGGTCGCGGACCGGTAGTAGCACCAGGCCCACGTCCGGGTGGCCGGGTCGATGCCTTGCGGGTCGCAGCAAACCACGAGGCGCGCGACCCGCAGCACCGTCAGCGTGATTTTGCTGGGGTTTTCTGGCCCCACAACTCCAGAGGATCTTGGCCCCACCAAGTCGTCGCCAAATGCTCCAGACGCCACAAGCCTGTCGATGCATGGCAGCGTCACCGTGGCCCCACCCGCATCGAGCGACTCGGGGGCCGAGGTGCTGCCGCACCGGCCTGCGGCCGGCTTGCCACCGAGTCCCTCGGTCCCGCTGTAGCGAGCGGGCACGGCCACACCTGGGGACGCTGGCCCCTGTCGATGTCGCAGCTCCCTGCGGCCAGCCATACGGCCGTTCCACGGAATGGGATTGCTGGGGCCAGTTGGAGCTGGAGTTCCGATCGACGTATTCGCATCAGGCTTCGGATGTGGGGCCACAAAACCCTGGAGTTGTGGGGCCAAAAAACCCAAGAGAGAACAGTCAGCGGGTCCACCGCGGCGTCCACGGCTCGTAGGTGCTTCAGGTGCTGGAATACCAGGGTACGGGCGCGCACATATTTGTTGTCGTGCATCAGATACTCGGCCCGCTTGATGACCCCCTGCCGGCCAGGGTCGTCACTCATGGTGACATCTGCGCCGGGCTTCGTGCCGGTCAGCGCGGGTGGGTTGCGGGCGGTGCTGAGCAGATCGTCGTGACGCTCGGGCAGCGGATCGCTGACGGTGTCCGACTGTGCAAGGCCAGTCTTGTGGGCAGCGCGTCCCGGAACGGTTGCCGCGGTCAGTGTGACGCCGAGGACCCGGGCGATGATCTCGGCTAGCCACCAACGGCTCTGGGCCCGGTCCTGGTGCCGGTTTCGGCGCTTGACGAGTCGGCGGATCTCGGCCGCACGCGCACGCCAGCTACGACACCCGGTCTGAGACACGATCACAGCCACCACCGTGAACCGCCGGTTCTGCTCGTTGCTGGACCCGGACAGCCACGCCGGCAGTGTGGACGCGCCCGCGCTGTGCACCGGCAGCGAGGTCGGGCGCCGCCCGATGCGCTCCGGTGGGTTCACGGTCCTGTCGACGCGCGTCATCGCAGTGCCTGCGTCGGGCAGGACACGGCGACGGCGCTACGACGGAGGCGGGCGAGGACCCGGACCGCGTCGGTGTCGGCGTAGACGGCGGTCAGGTACACGGTGCGCAACCGCCGACCGACCGTAAACGCGCTCGTCGAGGGTGCAGGCGTGGTCATCGGCTGCCCGCCGTGGCCGAGTCGACGTTCCCGGCGATGCCGGCCGGCGTAGTGTGCCGTGGCTGATGGCGTGAGCCGGTTGCGGCAGCAAGATCAGTCCACGGCAGTCTGCGGGGGTACGTACTGTCGAACAACGGCGCCCAACCTTGCGTGTCGTCGTAGACGACCGCCCGCCACTCGGTGACGCCGGCCGGACGCAGGTCGTCCTCGTCGACGCCGGCTTCCAACAGCTGCCGGGCCCAGTCCTGTGCGGTGTCAGCAGCCCATTCGTCCAGGTGCCCGTGGTGGTCGAGGTCGACAAGCCGGGCGATATCACCGACGGTGGTGACGGCGGCCAACACCCAACACTCCAAGCTGTAGCTGTAGTGCAGGAAATAGGTCAGCCAGACCGGGCGTATCCAGCCCGGAACATACAGAGGCCGCTGGACGCTCGGGGCCGCCGGAATTCCTGGCCGCAGGGTGGCCCGCTTGTCCGCGACTCCCTCAATGTCCGGAGGATCGGGTTGGGGGTGCGGGGTGGTGTAGCGGCACGGCCCGACCACGACGGGGTACTGAGGCTGCTCCGGCCAGCCTCGGCCGTAGTCCCCGACGGTGAGGTCATCGGGTGCCATGTAGTGGACGGCAGTGCCGAGCTCGACAAGGCGCAGGTCGGCCGGGATGGGTGTGCCGTCGCCAAAGTGGGTGTCGCCTTCGACGACGGTCGCGGCGCGATGGGTGAGGTGGTCGGTGATGAACCGCGACAGCGCCACGTTCGCCTCGCGACGCAGGTAGGCGGGCCGGCCGGAAACGGTGATGAGCTCGGTGCCGCCGGTAGTGGCATCCTCGCGGACGCCGAGGACCACGGCGAGTCGGCACGGCACGCAGACCATCAGCACCCGGCAGGGCTGGACGGGGACAGGGCTCAACGCTTCGTCTCCTTCGGCTGCGGGAGCGGCGCCGCGAACCAGAAGGGTTGAAGCCGCGGACCGGCGTGCGGCAGGACGATCTGCTCGCCGCAGGGCCGGTATCCCAGCCGGTGCAGCAAACCCCAAAGCTGGCCAGGGGTGAGCAGGAAACGGGACATCGGCGCCCGTGTCGTGGCGCTCGCGAGCAGCGCGCCGGCGACACCCTGCCCTTCCCGGTCGGGGAGCACAGCCAGCGCTTGCAGACACTCGTGCGGCTCAGCCGGATGGCAGTGCGCGAGTCGGTCGGCGAGCTCTGCCAGCCGCGCGTTGCCTGGATCGACCGTGGAGAAGCCGGTAACTGCCGGGGCGGTCTCGTCCCGCGCGGGGCAGGTCTTCCACAGCACCGCACCGACGGCCGTACCGCCCTGGTAGGCGAGCACCACGGAGCCGTTGCCGGCGTCGTCGATCAGCTGGGAAAACATCATGCGAAGGTGGCTGCCGCGTCCGCCGACGGTGGGGTACAGCCAGCGAGTCAGGGGTGCTCGGATGAACGCCCGGACGAGTATCGGCACGGCGTCGTGAGCAGTCCTGCCGTGGGCGGTACGAAGGTGCAAGCGCAGCGTATGGCCAGGTGCTTCGGTCGTGGACAGGCTGTAAATCCTGGCGTGAGCCGGGTATTGCCGGACTCGCGGCGTCACAGGGCTTACGGGATGCCGCGGTGGGGCCGCACTGCCGCTCGGCGAGGGCGGCTGATCCTGATGGGGGGTGGTCACAGTGGATCCTCATGAGGTGAAAGGCGGAGAGGGACAAAGGGCCGCAGGGTTGCAGGGCTGCGGGGTTACGTTCGCGGCGGTGCGGCAGTGGCGAGGACTGCCCAGCCCGCGGCTTCGCGCATCGCGTCCGGCCACGGCAGATCGTCCTGGTCGTCGACTCGTTCGTCCGCAGGGCAGGCAGGGTGCCACTGCCCGACCGCGACGATGCCGGGTGGCTGCGGGATCCACCCGTCTCCGAGCAGAGGCATCGCCGTGTCGGGCTCGCGCAACGCCCATGTGGTGTCGGTGATGTGCTGGAAATGGGTGATCGCTGCTCGCAGCGGCGCGGTCATCGGGCGTGGGCTACTCGGGTGTGACAGCACCAGGTAAGACCCGGTCGTGATGTATTCGCGCAAGGCCGCGAGCAGGGTGACGGCGGCTGTGTCGTCGAGATACTGCAGGACGTTCGTGAGCAGGATTGCGACGGGTTCGCCCAGGTCGACGGCGTCGCGTTGGGAAATGTCGGCCATGACCTGGTGCGGGTCGCGCAGGCCGGCGCACAAGGCGGTGACGTGCAGGTCCGCGTTGGCCGGTGGGGGCAGCGTGCACAGGTGGGTGATGGCGACCGGGTCGTTGTCGACGCAGACCAGCCGTCCACCGCCAAGGCCGGGGTCGTCGGCGAGCAGGGTGTAGGCGGAGGCGGCGTTGGCCATGCCGCAGCCGAGATCGATCCACTGCCGGATCCCGGCGGACGCCAGGGCGATCATCGCCTGGGTGCGGAAGTGGTGATGAGCGCTCACCCACCACGACAGGTTCGGGTCGGCGTCGAGCAGCTGCTGTGCGACCTGCCGGTCGCAGCTGAAGTTGTGCAGGCCGCCGGTCAGAGCGTCGATAATCCGGGCGGGTTCGGGTGGCAGCTCGAGAGTTCGGTCGAGCAGTCTGGCAATGGTCATCGTTGCTGCACCGTGGCGGTGTGCGCATGGGCGGCATACAGGGTGTATGTCACGACGGTGGGTGCGGTGATGCCGAGCGCACCGGGGTCGCGCATCGCGGTCTGTTCGTGCGCGAGCAGTGCCCCGGTGCGTGTGTCGACGATGATCAGATCTCGGGTGCCTCCGTTGTCGCTGGCCGCGCTGATCGCGGCGCCGGTTCGGCCGGCGCGGTCGGTGACGGCACCGTGGTACCTGAGACCGTCGGTGTCAGCCAGGACGGCCAGCGCGGCGGCGCGGACGTTGCGGCGGGGTGCCTGCCATTGGCTGATGTCGGCGAGGGCACGCAGCACAGACTGCGGACCCAGGGCGAATGCGTTGGTGCTGTCGAGGTGGGCGGCGGGGATTGCGGGGTCGTCGTCGAGCGGGGTTGGGTTCACGAGGCTTGCGTCGGGCGGGAACGTTTCGTCGGTGGGCCGGTTCTCGTCGACCGGCATGCGGGTGGTGACGCTGGTCGAGCGTCCGGAGCCGTCGGCGGTCAGCCAGTGCTCATATTGCAGCACTGCGGTGCCGGTCGCGGCGGTGTTGGCGATCACCCACTCCCTGAGCTGCACGTACGCGTAGGCGCCGTCGGCGCGCTCGCAGGTGCTGGAGGTGACCGCGGTCGTGAGGGCGCGCAGCCGGGGGCGGGCCGGCTGGGCGGCGCCCAGCGTCATCGGCGCGATCACCGGCTGGTGCGCCCACTCGTGCAGCTGCCGCGGGTGAGCGGGCTCGGGGACACATGAGCCAGTACCGGACGCGTCGGCGGCCGACGTGGAGGCCTGCGGGCCGTATACCTGGTCGTCCGCGGCGTCGTTGCCGACGGCGGTGAACGTGGCGAGCCTGGCAGTGATGACGGCGGCGCCGAGCAGAACAGCGACACCAACACAGGCGACTGCGGGCAGAAGAACGCGGCCCCGTCGGGTGCACCGCCTACTCAGGGAAGTCATGCGGGAGCTCTTTCTGCTGAAACACGGGTGATGGTCCTGCGCCGGAACCCGTGGGCTCGCCCAAGCCGGGTGCAGGCCTGGCACGCCAGTGCTATTGGCCCGGAGTGCCGTGTTCGGGGACGCGTTGCGCGTGATCGCTCGCCGGGCGACGGCGAGGACGACCAGCAGCACCAAGGCCCGCCACCCGACCGATAGCCAGCCGTACCGGTCGACGAGTACGACCCCCGCGGTGAGGCTGATCAGAGCCGCGATGACCGCCAGGGACGCGAGCAGTAGCACGTGCCGGCGCGTGGTGCCTGGGTGATGGATCACGGGGTACAGCCGTGACAGTGTTACCGGCAGGGCGAGCCAGCCAGCGATGATCGACATGAGTTGCACGGCGATCACCGGGGTGAGTTTCATCGCGACGTCCCGGAGGTGGCGGGTGCTCGCTTGGTGAGGGCGTGCAGGGTGTCCAGCAGGGTGCCGACCTGGGTGGAGAGCCGGTAGCGCCGCAGGTGAAGCAGGCACGCGGCGATCAGGTAGTGGTGTTCCCGGGTGCCTTGGATGTGCTGCAGCCAGCGCAGCTTGGCGATCACGTCGGCGCCGTCGTGCACGTGCAGCTCGGTCGGGGTGATCTGGTCGGCGACGGCGATGTCGGCCGGGGTCAGCGGTAGGCAGCCTCTGGTGACGGCCTCGTACAGCTGCGACGTCAGGTGTCCTGCGGCGGCGTACCGGTCGGGTAGGAGCAGCACGGTCGCGAGCGCACTGGAGTGGATGTCGGCGGCTTTGTCGTACTGGCACCGGCCGGTGAAGGTGACGTGCGGCCACGCGAGCTGGGTGGGCCAGTTCCCGGCGACCTGGTGTTTGAACGCGGCGGCGGCCGGCGCGAAGTATCTCGCGAACGCGGTATGACGCTCGTGCTGGTCGCCGACATAGACCAGCGGCAGCGTCCGGTCCCGTTGGGCGAGCTCTGCCGGGTCGGCCTGAGCGAGCAGCCGGTCTGGGACAGCGACGGTCACGGTGACGGCCCCGGCGGTGGGGCACAGCGCGTTTTCGGCCACCCGGACCTGCGGTAGCAGCCGCAGGGGGTCGTCGGTGGGCAGCTGCCGGGCCTGGTCCCAGATCACCGTCGGGGTGCGACGGCCGTGGGTGTAGTGATCGAGTAGCTCCTGCCGGCGGTGCACGTCGCAGTGGTGTCCGTCATGGCCGCAGACGGTGGTGTTGCGGCCGGGCAGCGGCCATTGCCCCTCGATCACGATCGCGTCCAGATCGGGCAGCTTGTCGTCGCACCGGTATCGGTGGCCGGTTCCGAGGCGCCGGCAGTCTGCCGGCAGCAGTACGACTTGGTTTCCGGCGGCCTGCATGGCGTCGATGACGCCGCGCCGGTAGGCGCGTGAATCATCCGGGGTGTCGGGGATCCCGGAGGTGAGAGGTCCCCACATGCTGTATCCGATGCGGAGCGGCGGGGCCGGGTCACGGTGGTGGTTGCGGCGGCTGCCTTTCGGTCGCAGGGTCACGTTCTCATTGACCAGGCCGTGGTGGACGGTGCCGTACGAGGTTCGAGTGTGATCGGCGAGGTCGCGGATCGTCTCGCCCTCGGCGTAGCAGGCGGCCATTGCCGTGTTCAGCGCCTGCCGCCCCGGGTCGACGGCCGGGCGAGCGGCGACGGTCGGGGGCGGATCAGCAAGGACGGGGTGGGAGGCGGTCACAGCTGGTTCCTTTCATTATCTGGTCGCTGCTCGGACGTGTCACGCTCTGCTGGTGCGGCCCGGTGCCCTGATCACGGTCATGTGAGGTGTGCGGGCGCAGCCGCTGGGTGTGCCGGGTCGGCGGGTGCAGGTGCTGGTGTCACCAGAGGTGTGCTGTCCGGGGATCGGGGTGGATCGGGTGCTTTGGCGCGCTCCACGACCGAGAGCGCGGCCAGGAACCAGGTGGTCGACAGGTCCTCCAGGGCTGAAAAGGCCTGCGCCACGTGGGCCATCGCCTCGATGTCGGTGTAGCCGCGGGCGAGCAGACACCGCACCGTGGCGATGATCTCGTTGTGCCGGCCGAGGGTGTCGCGGTGGTTTCGCTCCGCCGCGACGACCACGTCCACGGGTGGGCCTTCCCACGCCGGGACGTCCCCGCCCTGGGCAGAGGGGGTGCCGTCAGCCACGGTGACTCCTCTCGCCGTGAGGATTGGGTCGGATGTGTCGGGTCCAGGTGCAGAGCTGCGCCCGGTCGTCGGTTCACTCCTCGTTAGACACCGTCGCCGGTGTCGAACGGAACGGATGAATGACCCTCGCGGGCGCTGCGACGGGCTCATGGCTTTCCCTGCCTGGGGTTGGCGACGCAGCAGGGAGGGCGGTTGGCGGGCCAGGCTCGAACGCGGTAGGCCAGCTCATCGGTGGCGGGTGCATCCAGGTGCGGTTGCAGGACGCCACCGCGCAGCGGCGGCGGCGTCCTCGTCGGCCGTTGGTGCGGTCCGCACCGCCGCAGACCGTCGGCCATCGCAGTGGCGGCGGCGGCCAGCACCGCGCCGATCGGTGTGTCGGCGGGCGTGGCCCGTAGCAGCCGCGCGAGTTCGCGCTTGCCCTGTTCGCCGTCCTGGTGGTGGTAGACGGCCACGGCGCGCAGGGCTCGGACGAGCGTGAGCCGGCCGGGATCAGGCACTTCGAGGTTGGTCACCAAGGCGACCGCGTCGGTGGCCGCCGCAACCGCACGGTCATCGCCGGCACACAGCACGATGTCGGCGTGGATGATCAGCGCGGTGATAAGCCGTGGCCAGTCGGATGGATCCAGGCTGGCCGCTGTGCGCGCCGCCTCCACGCTGGTGTCGAACGCGACGACGAGGGCATGGCGGCGGTGCAGGGCCTCGGTCAGGAGGACCTCCAGGTCCGCGGCGATCGGACTAGGCGGCCGATAGCTGCTGTCGAGGAACTCGCGGAGTTCCCCTGTGGCCCGTCCCGGGTCGCTCAGCACCAGATCGCGCCATACGGCCATGAACGGGTCCGGCATGCCAGGCCGCGGGTAGGCAATCACCGTTCACCCCCGCGATGCGGGTAGACACACACCGCGCCCGCGGTGGCGCGCACCCCCCGAAACGGGATCGAGCAGACCGGGGTGTGCGAATGGCAGGTGAAGGTATTCAGCAACAGCGCGAGGCTGTGGGCGTTCATGCCGGCGTCCGTTCGAGAACCGTCCGAGTACCGGTGCGCGGCGCTGGAACGTATCCAGACCATGCTTGATCCTTCGATGTCCGCCGACGCAGCGACATGGTTGTGGCTCATCGTCTCGGCCCGTCACCCAGCCGGATCCCGGCGAGGATCTCCGCGGTAAGTTCGCGGGAGGCCGCCTCGGCCTCTTCCGGATCCCGAGGCTCCATTACCAGGTCTATCGACACGGTGACGTTGGCCCGACGAGCCACCACCAGCACTTCATCGGCCGCCGAGCTGACAAATCCCTCATCGCCCAGAGCGGACACCGGCTCAGGCGAGGACTCCGCGGCACGCTCGGAGGTGTAGCTGCGGACCGCCATGGCGATCGGGCTGCTCATCGCGAAGCCATCGTGCCGTCGGACCACCGCGGACAGCCGGATGTAGGGCGCGTCAGGGCCGCGGCGCACCCACCCGCAGTACGAGTATTCGCCGAGCTGGTGCCGGTCCTGCTCATCACGGTCCAGGGTGCGGGTATCCGCCGGCCAGAGGCGGTCCAGCCCCGCGGCCTGCAGCGCCGGGCAGGCCACTGGCACCAGGGATGCGGTCGGCGCCGAAGGCCAGATCACCCCACGATCGGCCGCCCGCACCCCGCCCGTGGCCAGCACTGCGAGAATGACGACCGCGACGGCGGCTGCCGTCCGTCGCCGGTCCTGGCTGCCCTGCTCGATCCGGGCGCCGTAGCGGTCGGCCCATACCCGCAACTCGGCCAGCTCGCGCCGGAACCTCCGGTCAGGTAGCCACCCCGATCCTCGCGGTGTGTACAGCCTCACCGCAGGACCGCTGCGCCGTGTGAGCAGGACATGCCGGCCCGCCAGCCGCCAGACCGTGCGCAGGCTGACGACCTCCGACCATCGAATGAGCCCCGGACGAGGAAGACCGGTCTGGATTCCGTCCGGCGTGAGCACCACCGACACGCGCCTGCCCAGCGCAAGGTGCAGCAGGAACCACGGCACCGTGAGCACCGCCGCGATGGTGGCGGCGCTTTCGGCCAGCCAGCCGTAGAACCGATAGTCCACCGGCCCGGATCCGAGGATCACACCACCGGCCAGTGGCACCAGCAGAGCGGGGACGGCTTGCAGAACAAAGGACTCCACCGCCCGGCGGCGACGCCAGCGGAACACCAACGCCTCGCCGTTCGGCGCCGCGGTCATCTCACCACCCGCTTCGTCATGCCGCCGTGGGACACGGCGGGGCTGATGCGTTCCGGGTTGCCGAACAGGACCTCGCGGGAGATCAGCGACGGCAGGCCCGGCACCATGCAGGAGAGCCACAACATTGCGATCGGCAGGACGGCCCCGTTGGTGAGGGCCGACCTGAGTTGCACGGCGACCACCGAACTCATCGGACGACTCCGGCCGTGGCCGTGCGGGGCGCGACGCGTGAGGCTTCGACACGGACGCGACGGTGTCCTTTGTGACGGCAGCCGTTCGGCGGGCCAGCACCTGTCTTGTGACATCACCGTGTGGGCTGTCACGGGCGGCCTGGCCGGGTGGTGCTGTCCGGGCGTTGCGGTTGACGGCCGGCGGACTCTGGTGGGGCCGATGCGGGCGGCTGTGCCGGGCGCAGTGCGGCCCAGCCTCGTGCGACACCGCGATGGTAGGCGTCGAGAAGACCCTGAAGGTCGGCCGGCGTATGTCTGCCGTTGTCGGCGGTGGCGTCGGGGCCGAGGTGCCCGCCCCGGGTGGTGGCGCCGGTGTCGGGGAGGCTCGCCGAGGCCAGCGCGTTGTCCAGTACGGCCGTGGCCTTGTCAGCGGCGGCGGTCAGCTGTTGCAGATTCGGCTCGGGCAGCGTCCCGACGCCGATCCCCGCCTCGGTGGCGAGCCGGTCGAGGGTGAGGCGGTGCTCATGGGTGATGCCGAGGATGGGGTCGCGGAAGCCGAGCACGTCGCGCGCGGCGTAGCCGTCCGCGGAACTGATCGCGTCCGTGGCGACCCGGTCGAGCAGTTCGGTCGCCAGGCCGCAGCTGACCGGGTGGGCGAGGATGGCGACGGTGAGGCCGAGTCGTGCGTGATACGAGGCGTAGCCGGATGTGCGGGGGCGTCCGGTGTATCGCGCGACGGCCGCGGCGACGGCGTGCACCGTGGCGGTCGGCACCATCTGTTCGTCGCCGGGATCGCTACACATCACCTGCAGGCAGGCCGCGACGTCTTGTTCCCACGGCTCGGTGATGACGCTCTCGGCGAGCAGCACCCGCGCCTGGGCCCGGTCCCCGTCCTGGCAGCGGGCGATGATCTGGGCCTGGCGGCCCTCCATCAGATGATCCCCGATGCCGTTGAAGCGGCGGGCGTGGTCGGCGGCGTCCTGCCATTGACCGGCCAGGCCGAGCGCGCGGACACCTTCGCAGATGAGGCGCCGCTGGACCCACTGCCACAGCTGACAGCTGTCCTCGTGGTCGCCCACGAGCCGAGCGAGGGGCAGGGTCTGGCCGTCAACGATGAGATCCCAGCCTCGGGTGAGGTTCTCAAACATCGACACCAGCAGGGAGTACGCGGCGCTGTACTGGCCAGCGCGGATCTGGAGACGGGCGAGATGGACAACGGGCTCGAGCAGATAGCGGGCTTCGAGCATGGTCAGGCGGCGTCCGGCGCGGCAGTAGGTGTCGATGTGCTGCCAGCACAGTTGCCGGGCGAGGTCGGTCATGCCGGCGTCGCCGGCGATGAGGGCGGCCATGTTGAGGGCGCGGGCCGCGTCGGCCATCCCGTTGCCGGGTTTCTGTCGGGCGGCGTGGACAGCATCGACAACCTCTTGAACACGCAACGGCAGTGCCGGGCAGTTCGGCCGGGGCCGGCCGAGCAGCGGAAACCACCGGGCAGCGGCGGTGAGAGTTGTGGGTGTCATGGGCTGCTCCGGGGCAGGGTGGCGGCCAGGGCCGTGTGCACAAGAACGCCCTGGGTGCGGGCGGACAAGGCCCGGTGGGTGGCCTGGTGGAGCCCGGCTGGTGTGGTCGTCATCGTTGTCCTCGTGGTGGAGACGAAGGGCCTGCAGGGCGGCGTCGCGCTGGCGGACGCGGCGCCGCCTGACCGTGGGCTAGCCGGCCTGAATCGGCTGGCTGGCGGGGGTGGCCTGGTTGGTGCGGGCCTGCGGTGCCATGACGGTGCGGGCGATCGAGTACGGCACCTCGACGGCGAGGTTGCGGCCGATTGTCGGGTCGGTGAGCACGTACTCGGCGCCGCGGACCTGACCGGTGGCCGCGTCGAGCAGCAGCACGTGCCGGACGGTGTTCTGCCGGGCGGGGACGCTGACCGCGATACCGGTCCACCCGGCGAGGGTGACCCGGGGGTGGTAGGTCAGGCCGGGCACGTCGGCAAGGACGCGCAGGATCGCCCGGCGCACCGGCAGCGGGGTGTGGTGCCAGGCGGTCAGGGCGCCGATGGCCTCGACCCGGCTCGCCGCGCCGGCGGTGGCCCGGATGCCGGCGCGGGCGGTGACGGCGCGGACTTTCGCGGCGAGGCGGTCGGTGTCCGGCGGGTACGCCTCGTCCAGCGCGGCGGCCAGGACGGCAGGGTCGCTCGGTGCGTAGCCAGGCAGCAAACCGGGCAGGTCGCCGGGCCGGTACCAGGTGGTGACCATCTCGGGTGCGGGTCCGGGGTTGCTGTACCACGGGGTGCCGGTGATCCGGCCGCTGTTGGCGCGTTCGTCGCGCCACCGTTGCTCGGCGGCGTGACGGGTTTCTGTGGTGACGCAGTCGCCGATGCTGCTGTCGGCGGCGGTCACGGTCACCGCGACGTGGGTGTACCGGCCGTTCTGGGTGTCGGCGGGTTCGGCACGCAGGTGCGCGGCGAGACGGCGCAGGATCGGCCCGGCAGCGGTGGTGCCGGCGGGCAGCTGTATCGGTTGGTTGACGGCCAGGGGTCCGCATGGCGGCGGCACGTCCGCCTCGGTGTTGTGCCCGGCCGTGGCTGGGGTGCTGGGTGCGGCGAGTGCGAGCACCGCGAGGATGGCGGCGGTTGCGGTGAATCCGTGGCGTGGCGTAGGGGCAGGCCGTGGCGTGATGGTGGTCAACGAAGGTTCCCTATTCGGTGATCAGGGCTGGCGCCCCGGGTTGAGGTGTTGCCTGTGCGGGCCTGGGCCCGGCCCGGCCTGGCCTTCCGCGCCACGGGGGAGGCTTGGAAGGCACAGGCCGGACCGGGGGCTTATCCGGTCGGGTAGCTACCGGACGATCAGCGGCCTGAGCAGGTTGATCCGCTCGCTACCCGCGGTGTCCAGGGTGCGGACGGGTGGGCATGTGCACGGCTGGATCTTCGAGGTGAGGGTCGTGGTGATGATCCATTTGCGGAACGGTGCGTAGGTCGGGTCGGTGTAGACGGTGGGACCGCCGCAGGGGTCGGTTTCGCTGGTTTCCCGGCTGGCGATGCCCACGGCCGCCCACCTGCGTATGCCGTGGGGGCCGGTGCCCGCCGGGCGCAGGGCCGGGCTACCGGAGTCCCCGAAACAGGCCCCGGTGTCGAAGCAGGTATCGCCCACGCCGGCGAAGCCGCCGACGCATGCGGTGCTGGGCAGCCGGGTGGTGTTCCGCTCCTGCAACACCTCCGGGATCGTCGTGCCCGGCGGGGGCGGGTACTGGGTCAGGCCCCACCCGATGAGCCGGGCGGGGTCTGCTGCACGGATCTGTCGCCAGCTGACGGGCATCAGCGGCAGCGGCACGGCGCGGGTCAGCTCCACCAGCGCGAGGTCCGCGACCGGCTTGCCGGGCATCGCCGCCCACATCCACTCCGGATGCAGGTAGACCCGCTTGCCGATCGCGACCAGGCCGCCGGTGGTGCGGTCCGTCGAACCGATGCGGGCGGTGACGTTCCCTGCGAGGGCCGGGACCGGTGTTGGCGCCGCGGTCGGGTCGGACAGACAATGCGCTGCGGTCAGCAGCCAGCGGGGGTGGATGAGCATGGCTCCGCACTTGGCGGTGCCGATGCCGGGGAAGAACGTGGACAAGGCCGTCATGCCGGGGTAGCTCTGGCTGGCGTCTTGTCCGCCGACGATCGCGGAGGCTGGGGTGGCTCCGGCGGTCAGAAGTCCGCCGAGCGTGACGGCCGCGATCATCGACCGTTTGAGGAGGTTCATCGAGCCCTTTCTCGTACTTGGGGGGTGTGCATGGCCCGACGCGGGTCGCGTCGGGTGGTCTAGGGGTGTTCGCGAGGCGGTGCCTCGGGGCAGGCCGAATGCCCGCGCGAGGCGAAACGGTGTCGGCAGGTCGTCTCTCCTTGGTGGGTCAGGCACCGGGATCGGTGGCGCGGTTGCTGGTCATGAGATGCGGCGGCATCCGCAGCGTGTGGACGCCGAAGTGCTCGCCGTTGTGGGCCTGCACCTGCGTGAGCATCCCGGCGTGGGCGAGCCGGTCGAGTAGTTGCCGTAGCCCGGCTGGGCGAAGTTCGACGGCCAGGAGCAGTCGGTGCACCGTGGGTGGGTCGAGGTCGACGGTCACCGTGCCCGGACGCCGGGCCGAGTTGGCCAGGTAGTCGGCCAGCTGGCCGAGCGGCCCGTCCGGGAATCGCGAATGCACGTACGCCTGCCAGGTCACGGCGAAGGCGTCGCCATCGTCTGTCCCGTCGATGTCGGCGGTCACCCAGAACACCCGCCAGCGAATCGAA
>NZ_QHHV01000157.1:0-9275 GCF_003947245.1 Actinoplanes sp. ATCC 53533
AAGGACGAGGTGATTGGTGACGTCCTCACTGGTCAGCCCGTCGGACAGGGTGTGGTGCACGCTGACCCCGGGGTTCGCCGCATAGACGTGGCTGTGTAGCTCCAGCAGCGCGTCGAGGTCGGCGTAGGCGTCGAGCGCGACATAGTCCGGGCTCTCCGGCGTGGAGAGAGCCTGGCTCGGGCGCAGCTCGACGGGCAGGCCGGCGCAGACAACGGTGATCGGTGACCGGTCCGCGAAGTGCCACATGCCTTCCCACGGCGAACGGACCATCGAGTCGTCGGGGGCCTTCGGCACGGAGCGCAGCTCCAGCAACTCCTGGAAGAGGCGCTCGCAGCGGTCCAACTCGTCGCCCCGGAGATCTTCCAACGGGAGCAGCCGTGGGCGGCCGTCGACGAACGAACGTGGGGTGGCGAAGAACCGGGCGTAGGCGTGCAGCCATTCCTCCGACGGCATCGCCTTGCCCTTTTCCCAGGACGAGATCAGCGGAACACTTTTTTGCAAGGCTTGGGCGACCGAGCTCTGCAAAACCGGTTGGCCGGCGATGCCGGCCAACCGCAGCCCGCGCAGGCGCTCGCCGAGCTGTTCGCCGCGGTCGGTCATCGCCGTTCCTTCAGTACGAACTTCAGCCATTTACTGAAGTTGACCCGGCGTAGACTACCTAAAAAGCGGACAACACGCAGCCCGCTTCAGCGCGAGACTGAAGTTCAGCGGCTGCTGAGCCCGAGCGGGTTGTCGGCCATGGTGCGGAGCTGGATAGCCACGCTGCGGGCGTCGCGGTCCTGATTCGCCGTCATCGCGTCGGCCAGGGCCCGGAGTTCCGCCGACGGGAGCTGCGCCATCCCCACCCCGTGCAGCGGGATGGTGACGCTCGTCCCGGACGGGTCCTTGGCGGTCAGCGTCGGCACCCGCTCGGTGAACTCGCGGGTCGTCTCGCGGTTGCGGCGGTAGGTCCGCGCGCCCGCGGTGACCGTCGCCGTCGCGAGGTCCACCGTGCGGGTGCGGAGCGCCCCGCGCACCGTCGCCTTCGTGCCCTCCAGCCAGGCCGCCGTGCGCAGGGCACTCAGCGCCAGATAGAGCCCGACCAGCAGGAACGGGATGCCCATCAGGCCGATCAGGCGCATCGGGCCGAAGCCGGCACCGTCGTTGAACCAGCTGCCGTTCGACACGCACTCGCGCACCGACGGGGGCAGCAGTTCCGGCGGGATGCCCGAGATCTCCGAGGCGGTCGGGCAGGACTCGTCCGCGCGGAACGCATTCCGCAGCCAGCCGTCCACCACGAACGGCAACAGCGCGAACGCCGCACCGGCCGCCGCGAAGAACGCACCGAACACCACGCCCAACGCCTTCTGCGCGGGTGGGGAGCCGATTGACAGCTTCTGCCTCGCAGTGATCACGGCCGGAAGCATACGGGCCGCACGGTCATGTCCGAATCCCGCCAGCCAATGGCGCCCTCCGGGGAGCAGACTCGGTGGCATGGAGTTGGACTTCGAACGGTGCTACCGGGCCGTCGACAGCCGTGACCAGCGGTTCGACGGCTGGTTCTACACGGCGGTCCGTACCACCGGAATCTACTGCCGGCCGTCCTGTCCGGC
Source organism: Actinoplanes sp. ATCC 53533 (assembly GCF_003947245.1). Classification (NCBI taxonomy): domain Bacteria; kingdom Bacillati; phylum Actinomycetota; class Actinomycetes; order Micromonosporales; family Micromonosporaceae; genus Actinoplanes; species Actinoplanes sp. ATCC 53533. The sequence continues at coordinate 1,593 of NZ_QHHV01000157.1, forward strand.
GATCACGCCCAAGCGGGAGAACGTCACCTTCTATCCCAGCGCCGCCGCCGCGCAGCGGGGCGGCTTCCGCGCCTGCCGCCGGTGCCGGCCCGACGCGGCGCCCGGATCCCCGGAATGGGACCTGCGGGCCGACCTGGTCGGCCGGGCCATGCGGCTCATCGCCGACGGCGTCGTCGACCGCGACGGCGTGCCCGGCCTGGCGAGCCGGCTCGGCTACACCGAGCGGCACCTCAACCGGCTGCTCACGGCCGAGCTCGGCGCCGGCCCGCTGGCACTGGCCCGGGCGCAGCGCGCGCAGACCGCGCGCATCCTGATCGAGACGACCGATCTCGGCCTGGCCGAGATCGCGTTCGCCGCGGGTTTCGGCAGCGTGCGGCAATTCAACGACACGATCCTCGAGGTGTACGCGCGATCGCCGAGCGCGCTGCGGGAACGCCGGGTCGCCCGGCAGCCGGAGGCGGGCACGATCAGCTTGCGGCTGGCGTTCCGGGCGCCCCTGCACGCCGGGGCGCTGCTCGGGTTCCTGGCCGCCCGGGCCCTGCCCGGCATCGAGGAGTGCGACGTCACGACGTACCGGCGGGGGTTGAATCTGCCGCACGGGAGCGCGACCGTAGCGCTCACGCCGGCCGACCGGTGGGTCGCCGCGACGCTGCGGCTCGCGGACGTCCGCGATCTCGCGCCCGCGGTCGCCCGCTGCCGGCGGCTGTTCGACCTGGATGCCGATCCGGTCGCCGTCGACGGCATGCTGGGTGCCGATCCCGCGCTGACTGCGGCGGTGCGGGCCGAGCCGGGGGTACGGGTACCGCGCGCGGTCGACGGCTTCGAGCTGGCGGTACGCGCGATCGTCGGCCAGCAGGTCTCGGTCGCCGGGGCCCGCCAGACGCTGAGCCGGATGCTGACCCCCACCGCCCCCGGTGAGCTGCGCGGCTTCCCCGCCGCGGAGACCGTGGCCGAGTTGCCCGACGCCGCGTTCCGGATGCCGGCCGCCCGCAGGGAGAGCATTCGGGCGCTGGCCCAGACCGTCGCGGACGGCAAGCTCGACCTCGAACCGGGCGCCGATCGCGAGGAATCCGTCGCCCGGCTGCTCGAACTGCCCGGCGTCGGCGACTGGACCGCCGGTTACGTGGCCATGCGGGCCATCGGCGACCCCGACGTCCTGCTGCCCACCGACGTGGCGGTCCGGCGCGGCGCGCGGGCGCTCGGCCTGCCCGACTCCCCCAAGGCGCTGGCCGCGCACGCCGAACGCTGGCGGCCCTGGCGCTCCTACGCCCTGATGAGACTTTGGAGATCAGCATGATGTGGCACTCGACCCTCGACACTCCCACCGGACCCTTCACCTACGTCGTCAGCTCGGCCGGGGCGGTGCGGGCCAGCGGGTTCACCACGGACGTGCCGGCGCTGCTCACCCTCGTACACCCGGAGCTGCGGGAGGAGACGCGGCCCGCCGCCGACGCGGGTGCGATCGGCGCCGTGGTTCGGTCCTATCTCGACGGTGACCTCACCGCGCTGGACGCGGTGCCGGTCGAGCAGCGGACCGGCGGTCCGTTCACGGCGCACGCCTGGCAGGTGATGCGGGAGATCAAGCCGGGCTCGCCGCTGACCTACGCGGGGTACGCCGAGCTGGCCGGGCGGCCGGCCGCGATCCGGGCCGCGGCGGCGGCCTGCGCCCGCAACGCCGTCGCGTTGTTCGTCCCGTGCCACCGGGTGGTCGGCACGGATGGGACGCTGCGCGGCTACCGCTGGGGACTGGGCGTGAAGACGTGGCTACTGGAGCACGAAAGCGGCCCGATGCAGTGATGGGAATGACTGTTCGGCACCGAGTATCGGCTGTTCGGCGGTGCCTGCCGTCTTGATCTTTTGCTTAGGTCGGACGTCCCCTGTCGTCCGGCCCAAGAAAAGGTCTTCATGCGCAAACTGGCGCCGATTCATCGCAAGCGAGTCGTCCGCGTGGCGTTCGGCGCCGCGGTCCTCCTGCTCTCGACGCTGACCCTCGCCCAGGCGGACGCGAAGATCACCGCCAGCGCGACGGCGACCGTGCAGCCGGGCACCTTCTCGGGCAAGGCCTTCGACGCCTGCACGGCACCGTCCAGCGCGAGCATGGCGGCGTGGCGGAAGGCGTCGCCCTACCGGGGAATCGGCATCTACATCGGCGGCAACAACCGGGGTTGCACCCAGAAGAACCTCACCGCCGAATGGGTACGCACCCAGGTCGCGGCCGGCTGGCACCTGATCCCGCTCTACGTCGGGCCGCAGGCCGCCTGCACCACGACGAAGAAGAAAAACCTGATCAGCAACTCCAAGGCAGCCACCCAGGGTGCCGCCGCCGCGCAGGACGCCGTCGCCCAGGCGCGCGCGCTCGGCCTGGCCGCGCAGAGCACGCTGATCTACGACATGGAGGCGTACCAGACCAACGACGCCGCCTGCCGCAAGGCCGTCCTCGCGTTCATGGGTGCCTGGAGCGCCAAGCTGCACGACCTCGGCTACCTGTCCGGCTTCTACAGCAGCATGGGGTCCGGGGTCGCCGACCAGGTCGCCAACTACGCCGCCCCCGGCTATGTCCGCCCCGACTACCTGGACTTCGCCCGCTGGGACAAGGTCGCCACCCTCTCCGACGCGGGGCTACCCGCCTCCTACTGGTCGCCGCACCGCCGGATGAAGCAGTACATCGGCGACCACAAGGAGACCTGGGGCGGCGTCACCATAAACATCGACAGCAACCTGGTCGACTTCGCCCCGCTGCCCGCCGCCAAGCTGGCTGACTTCAACCGCAACGGCTGGTCCGACGTGCTGGCGCGGACGTCGAGCACGGGCAACCTGTTCCTCTACCCGGGTAACGGCACCTACGCCGACGAGAAGGCCCGCCGCAGCATCGGCCGCGGCTGGGGGTCGATGAACTCGATCGTCCGGATCGGCGACCTGAACCGCGACGGCTACACCGACCTGGTAGCGCGCGTGTCCGCCAGCGGCGACCTGTACTTCTACCCGGGCCGCAGCAGCGGCTCGCTGGGCACCCGCAAGCTGCTCTGGAAGAAGTTCAAGAAGATGCGCGAGATCGCCGCGATCGGCGACCTGAACAAGGACGGCTACCCCGACCTGGTCGCCAACCAGTCCGGCAGCGCCGACCTCTACCTCTACCCGGGCCAGAAGGGCACCAAGCTGGGCAAGGCCAAGCGGATCGCCAAGGGTGGCTGGAACACGATGAGCGAGCTGGCCGGCGTCGCGGACTTCAACCGGGACGGCTACCCGGACCTGGTCGCCCGCCAGAGCTCGACCGGCAAGCTGTTCCTCTTCCCCGGCCGCAAGGGTGGCACCCTCGGCGCCAAGAAGCAGATCGGAACGGGCTGGAACAACAAGCGCGACCTGATCGGCGTCGGCGACTTCGACCGGGACGGCTATCCGGACGTGGCGGCGGTCCTGAAGACGCCCGGCAGCCTGATGCTCTACCGGGGCAACGGCAAGACTCTCGTCACCAGCGTCCGGCTGGCTACGGGGTATAAGGGCCGCTCGCCGCTGTTCTGAGCTGTCTGACCGCGGCGCTGCCACGCGCTCGAAGTGCGTGGCCGGCTACCGGTCCGCTCCGCCACACCCGCTATTCCGACGAGGAGGGAGTAGACCCCTTCAAGACTCTGCCGCAGTAGTCGATCACCCACAGCAGGATTTCGCGATCGATCTCCCCCGTGGTGCTGACGAACTCTCGCTCGCCATCGTCGTCGTAGCAGGTCACCGCAATTTCGAAACGGCGATGGCGCGCGTCTTCACCAATCGCCTCAACGGAACTGAAATCAGCACCGGACACGCTGGTGATTGTTATTTCAACACCATCTGGACCGACCACCTGCACGGCAGAAACCTCGCACCTAAGACGCGTCCGGGCAGTCATGGCTGCCCGGACGCGCAATCCGTCAACGTAGGGCGTCACCCACAGGTTCGTCAGGTAACCAGACCGACAAATTTACCATCCAGCTGGAACCGGGCGCCAATGCCGCCTCTACCCGGCAATCTGAATGACATCAAATTCTGGTATGAGCCGTCAAGTCCACGACCTCTTTCGATACCTGCCTGCATATCCGGATTTTTGAACAGGTCATCGAGGAAGTCCCGCCCAGCATTGCTGAGGCCTTCCTGATTTCCATGCTGAGGCTTCGTGTGCTCCCACGCCGCCTTTTCGTCGGGCCGGCCCAACTTCTTGCTGAGCGCTCGCCCCACGTTCGAGAGTTTCCCCCCGTCGAACGAGTCATTGGCGTCAGCTTTCAACGTGTCGTACGTGGATCCACAGTTATGTACGAGCACCGGCGTATTGCCGGCGAGTACATAGTACGTGTGGATTTCAGAGACGGTGAGGTTGTAGACACGCTGGTCAGCAGCCCGGAACCGGTGTAGAGCAGTGATTTGGACATGCGTTCCTGCCGCTGTGACCAGCAGGCCACCGACGGAAAGGCCCTCTGCCGTGACCCACTCTCGCAACGAAGCGACCCAGAACGGGTGGCCGGCGGTAGCGGTGATCGTCTCCTCGCGGGACCCACGGTCGCCGTCAACGTCGACACTGACCCGCACTAGATCCTTGGTGCCCTCGCCGAGGATAGTCTTCTCGATCGGCTTGGCCGCCGCACTACCGGTGGCCGGCTCGGTGGCGAGAACCTCGTCACCGACCTTCAGTTCCTCGATGTTCTTCGTCGAACCGTCCGCCAACAGGACCAGCGTGCCGGGCACGAAGCTGTTGTCCTCGCAGCTCTTCTTGCCACCGCCTGCGCCGTCGCCCTTGTCGCCGCCGGGAGTATCGCCGTCGGACTTCTTCGTCGGCGTGGTGTCCTTGGCCCCGGAGGGTGCGTCCTTGGCCTTGGCCGGCGGGTCCGGCTTCGGCGGGGTCGCCGCCTTCGGTGCGGCCGGCGGGACCACGTTGTCTGCGGCCTTGGCTGCGTCCTGTGCCTTGTCAGCCGACTTCGCGGTGTCTACGGCGACGTCGACCGCGTCGATGGCCTCGTCGGCGTACTTGGCGCCCTTGACCGCGGTCGCCCCGTAGCCCGCGATCGGAATCGCCGAAGCGAACGATAGCGCCGAGTCCACATAGTTGCCCTCGGCGGCGTACCAGACGCCGTTGATGAGGTCGGCGGCCTCACCGAAGGCGGGGACCAGGCCGATGACGTCCAGCGCCAGGTGGCCGGTGTTGCTCCAGCCCCACCACATGCCGGACGGGTCCGGGAACGCGAACGGATTGTTCCGGCCGTAGGCGAAGGCGTTCAGTTGCTGGGGGTCGGTGAAGTCGATGACCGGGTCGACCGAGAGGAACCGGCCGGTCGCCGGGTCATACTCCCGGGCGCCCAGGTGGGTCAGGCCGGTCGTGGCGTCGTTCGTGCCGCCGACGAAGCCTTTCTCTCCCGGCCAGGTCCCGGTGCTGCCACGGACGCCGCCGAACGGCAGGGTGCGCCGCTGGACCACCTTCGAGTCGGCTGCGTTGATCGACAGTTCGGCGGTGCCGTTCTGGCCGCCGGCCAGCCAGCTGACCGCGGCCTTGGTCCGCATGGCGACGGTCATGCCGGCGTAGCTGTAGTAGCGGGTCGCCGTCACCTTCTGGGTCTTCACGTCAGCCGTCGACGTGTCCAGCCTCAGCTCCATGCTGCCCACGTACAGGGTCACCGCCTTGCCGGCGATGTCTCGGCGGACAAGGCGATTGCCGGTGGCGTCGTAGACGAACGACGCCACGACCACCCCCGCCTTGAGGACCTCGGAGACCCGGCCCTCCGCGTCCCACCGGTACGTCTCGCCCGGCTTGCCGGACAAGTTGCGCTCGGTGGTGTTACCCGCGGTGTCGTACTTGTAGGTGTCGGCGGTGGTCACCGCCTTGCCCGCGGTCGTACTGGTGATGTCGGTGCGCTTGACCGCGTGCGCCGGCTGGGCGCCCTTGCCGTACGGCGAGTAGACCTTCCTGACGTCCGTGCCCGTGGAGACCGTCTTATGGGTGGTCTCCTCGGTCCGGTTGCCGGACACGTCGTACTTGAAGCTCTGCCAGTACGGAGCCGCGCCACCGAGCGCCGATTCCACCGGCGTCGCCGCGCATGCCGTGGTCGCCTGCGCCCAGGCCTCGGTCAGCCGACGCAGGTAGTCGTACTGGAAGCACTGGACGTCGGCCTTCGTGCCGGCCTGGTTGGGCTGGTCGGCGATGCTGGTGATGTTGCCGGCCGCGTCGTAGGCGTACGTCGCGTTGGTGTCGGTGCCCGTCACCGCCTCGCGGTCGACGCGGACGTTCTGCAGGCGGCGGGTGCCCTCCTCGTACGCCTGGGTCAGCCAGGTGTACTTGCTCGCCGTGCTGGTGCCCAGCGTGTACTGCAGAGCCTCACCGAAGTCGGAGTACGTGGTGTCGCGGACGTAGCCCGAGGCGCCGGTGATGAAGGTCGACATGCCACGCGAGTTGTAGCCGTAGCGCAGCGTCTCCGCGGTCAGGTCGCCGGCCGCCGGGCTGGTGACTGTCTCCGGGTTGCCGTCGATGTTGTAGGTGGCCTTGGCCGTGTAAGTGCCGGCCAGGTTGTTCTCCGACGCCGGGATGGTCACCGAGGTGGCCTTCGGGCGGCCTGCCACGTCGTACTCGGAGATCGTCGAGGTGTAGGCGTTGGTGCCGACCCAGCGGGTTGCGGTCGCTGCCCGGCCCTTGCCGAGGATCGCCGCGTCGTACGTCCAGGAGGCCAGCTTCGTCCTGGTGGTGGCCGGGGCCGCCGGCACCTCCTCCAGCAGCTTGGTCCGGCCGAGCTCGTCGTACGTGTAGGCCAGCGTGCGGTTGCGGGCGTCGGTCGTCGACTCGACCTGGTCCAGCTTGTTGTATTTGGTCGTGCTGTCGCCGGCGTCCGGGTCGCTGGCGCTGGTCTGGCGGCCGAGCAGGTCGTAGCCGTACTTCCAGAGGTTGCCGGCCGGGTCCTGGACCTGCTTGAGGCGGTCGGCCTTGTCGTAGCTGTAGATCGTGGTGTCCGCCGCGCCCTCGGCCTTGGCGCCGTGGTATTCCAGCAGGCGGGTGGTGAGGCCCTGGGCGTTGGTGTAGGTCGTCGACGGGGTCTGGCCCTTCGGCGGCGTCACGTCCGTGTGGTCACCGTGGTAGGCAGTCGACGTACGCCACTGCTCCGTCTGGCCGACCTTGAAGATCTCCTCCTTGGCCCGGCCCGCGGCGTCGTAGATCGTCTGGGTCAGCGGCAGTTTGCCCTCGGCGGAGGACGTGTCGGCCAGCGTGGTCCCGGCCGCTTCCTTGTTGAAGAACGGGCCCGCCTGCTCCACGGCCAGGCCGCGCGAGTCGTACTGGGTGTCGGTGATGATCCGGCCGACGTTCGGCGACGGTTCCTGGTTCTGGCGCGGCCGCAGCAGACCGTCGTACAGCGCGTACGAGCTACGGACGCCGCCGTTCGGGGTCAGCGTCTTCGTGATGACGGAAACCGGCTTGTCGGTCTGGATCGAGTAGACGTACTCGATGTCGGGCACGTCGGTGTCGACCGTACGACCGGCCAGCCAGACCTTGATCAGACGGCCGAGTGCGTCGTACCGCAGGGCGGTGCGCTGGTCGTTGGTGTCCTTGGTCTGGGTGACCAGGCCGAAGGCCGGGTCGACGGTCGAGGTGGTGGACTGGCCGAGCGGGTTGGTCACGGACATGCCGGTGACCGGGCCGCCCTCGGCCGGGAGGTACTTGGTCTCGGTCTGGTGGTCCGC
>NZ_QHHV01000158.1:0-71291 GCF_003947245.1 Actinoplanes sp. ATCC 53533
ACGGGGGTAGCGGGGTTGCCCGGCCGGACGGTCAGCCCGCCCGGGGCGTCCTTGGCGCTGGTCAGCTTCAGGTCGACCGGCGCCCACCGTCCCTGGGAGTCCTTGGCGCGTTGCGGCACCGCGTGGGTCCGGGTGCGCCGCTGCCCGTCCGGGAGCGCCCAGGTCTGCGACGTGGCGGTGGTGTCGGTGTCGATGAGCACGTCCTGCTTGGACCGACGGGCCTCGGCCAGGGCGGCCGCCTCGTCCCGGAACTGCACGGAGCCCGGCGCGGCACCCTCCCCGTGCGCGGGAGGCCGGTCGCCTGTCGACGGCCACCACGGCAGCGTGGCGGCGATGAGTGCGGCCAACAGCAGGCCGGAGGTGCAGATCAGCCTGGTACGCGAACGCACGAAGAAACTGAAGGGACGAGGCACAGTCACGGCGGTCTACTCCCGTGGGACCAGCGGAAAGGGGGGTGGCACAGGCAGCCCTGTCCGGCGGACGGTCGGGGCAGAAAGCGCGCACACGATCGCAAGCACCGGGTCGGGTCGTCTACCCCGTGGTTGTTACTCATCCGTAATGTCGCGCACCGCAACGATCCGGTTAGGCCAGACATCGGCGATTTAGGTGATCTTGGTGGCGGAAGACGCGCCGAATATCCCGCCTATCCGCTAAATCCCATAACTCGGCTATGCCTGATCATGGTCGTGATATTTGAGTGACGTGGATCACTTAAATTTAGATTAGGTGACTCTCGGTAATGTTGAGTTTGGTCGCTCCCTGCTGGAGAGTCCCCCCACGCATGCGCCTCGTCCGTCGATGGCGTCTGCATTCCCGGTGTTTTCACACCTCATTTCGTCTGCGCGCCTGGGTGGGAGTCGACTCGTTATGCGTGGAACAGGTCCGCTGTGGTGGTCAGGCCTTCGTCGGCCGCGCCGTTTCCGTACGGCGCTCATCCTGAGCCTGTCCGCGACGCTGGTCGTCACGAGCCTGCCGGCTCAGGCGCTGGGCGTCCCGGGTGACGGCATGTCCCGCGAGGGAACCGCGGTCACCCTGCCGAAACTGCCTTCGAACACACCTGCCGAGCAGGATGAGCAGGCGGAGGTCGACCTCACGACCGCGGACGAGGTGCCGGTCGAGGAGTACCAGCCGACTGCCGTCGCCCCGTGGCAGGAAGACAGCGGCGTGGTCGACCTGACCGGGCTCGAGCCCGGCGACAGCAAGCCGGTTGACGATCTGCCGATCGCCCTGGGCGTGCCCGAGGGCGGCGACCCGGCCGATCTCGCCGGCAACTGGACCGTCGACCTCGCGGCGCCCGAGGCGTCGCAGGCCTCCGACGTCGCCGGCCTGATCATGAAGATCGTCCCGCCGGTCACCGCCGGCGCGGACGCCGAGGTCGCGCTCAGCGTCGACTACACGGCGTTCGCCGACCTCTACGGCCCGCAGGCCGCCGACCGGTTCGGCATCGTGATGCTGCCCGACTGTGTCTACGACGCGCCCGGCACCGGCGAGTGCGAGTCCACCGGCGAGGCCGGCGAGGAATCCGCCACCGTGACCGCTGAGGCCGTGCCCAGCGAGGTGCAGATCGTGCCCGCTGCCGCCGCGGCTTCTTCCGGTGTCTCCGCCGCCGCGGCTTCCGCTTCCGCCAAGTCGGCCGCCAGCAGTTCCGCTTCCGTCAAGGCGGCCAAGGGGGCGTCGAAGCGGCGCATCGTCAGCGCCGACGTGCCGCTCGACCGGCTGCTCGACGACTCCGGCACCGGCGGCGCCGGCGGCGGGGTCATGACCCGGGCCGCGGTGGACGCGAACGGCGGCGTCGTCGGCGCGATGGACACCGGCGCGTCGGCGGCCGGCGACTTCACCGCCACGCCGCTGCTGTCCTCCGGTTCCTGGGCGGCCGGCTCGTCGTCCGGCGCGTTCACGTACTCGTACCAGGTGCAGGTGCCCGAGACCGCCGGCGGCCTCATCCCGAAGGTGAACCTCGGGTATTCGTCGCAGTCGGTGGACGGCCGCACCTCGGCGACCAACAACCAGGCCTCCTGGATCGGCGACGGCTGGGACTACAGCGCGGGAGCGATCACGCGCACGTACGCCAACTGCCGGCAGGACTCGAAGAAAGCGGGCGCGAACAACACCAAGCACCGCACGGCCGACCTGTGCTGGGCCTCCAAGAACGCCACCATGTCGCTCGGCGGCGCGAGCACCGAACTGGTGTGGGACGAGGGCAAGAAGAAGTGGTTCACCGCCAACGGCGATGGCTCCGTGATCGAGCAGAAGTTCGACACCGGCCTGGCCAACGGCGACAAGGACGGCGAGTACTGGGTCGTCACCACCCGTGACGGCACCAAGTACCACTTCGGCCGGAACCGCCTGCCCGGCTGGTCCGACCACGGCGACGCGGCCGACGACCCGGTCACCAAGTCCGTGCTGACGGTGCCCGTCTACAGCAACCACTCCGACGAGCCCTGCTACCAGGGCACCACGATCGACGACTACAAGAAGTCCTTCTGCACCGAGGGATGGCGCTGGGCGCTCGACTACGTCGAGGACGTCCACGGCAACGCGATGAGCCTGTGGTGGGAGCGCGAGAGCAACTACTACGCCCGCAACTTCGACTTCAAGAAGCCGGTTCCGTACCACCGCGCGGGCTACCTGACCCACATCGACTACGGCCAGCGCAAGGACAACCTGTTCTCGGCCGTCGCGCCGGCCCGGGTCGCCTTCACGGTGAAGGAACGCTGCTACGACAAGGGTGCCCTCACCTGCAGCGAGGAGAACTTCACCAGCAAGAACCCGGGCGACTACCGCCACTGGTACGACACCCCGGCCAACCTGCGCTGTGCCGCACCCACCCCCAAGGTGCTGTGCTGGAACGCCGCGCCGACCTTCTTCTCCCGCAAGCGCCTCGACAAGATCACCACGATGGCGCAGCGGCGCACCGACACCACCGCCCGCCAGGCGGTCGACGACTATCAGCTCAAGCAGTCCTTCCCGATCCTCAAGACCGGGCCGAACACCGCGCTCTGGCTGGAGTCGATCGCCCGCACCGGCTACGGCCGCAACGGCACCGACGACGAGAAGACCACCCTCAACCCGGTGCGCTTCGAGTCCAACGTGGACAACATGCCGAACCGGGTCCTGCGGGGCGCCAACGACCCGCGGCCGGGCTTCTCCCGGCTGCGGATCGGCCGGGTCATCAACGAGTACGGCGGCGAGACCGTCATCAGCTACAAGAAGCCCGAAGGTAACTGCGCGAGCGGCTCCGGGCTGCCCGGCAAGGCCGACACCGCCGAGCTGAGGACCAACACCCGGCTCTGCTACCCGGCCTTCTGGCACCCGGACCCGGCGGTGGAGGACATCGACTGGTTCCACAAGTACGTCGTGGCGAGCGTCGAAGAACTGCCCGCCGTGGACGGTGCGTTCGGCACCACCACCAACTACGCGTACAAGAGCGCCGGCTGGAAGCTCGCCGAGGGCGAGTTCACCAAGAAGTCCACCCGCACATACTCGCAGTTCGCCGGCTTCCAGCAGCTCACTGTGCTGACCGGGGAGGACAACGCCGACTTCGGCGCCAAGCGCACCAAGTCCGTCACCCGCTACTTCCGCGGCATGGGCGACACGGTGGGCGTGGACGACATCACCGGCGCGGAGATCGCCAAGGACCGGGAACCGTTCGCCGGCCGCATCGCCGAGGAACTCACCTACTCCACCGCCGGTGCGGCCGACGACGACTGGCTCACCCGCAGCATCACGTACCCCCAGGCTGTCGAACTGGCCCGGCGCGACCGCGGCGCCGACGACATCAGCCCGTTGCAGGCCTGGCGGGTCCTGGAGCCCAAGCAGGTCACCTTCACTAAGTCGTCCGGCACCGGCGAGGACAAGCGCACCGAGCGCAAGGTCGAGACCCGGACCAAGTACGACGACGAATACGGTCTGCCCACGGACATCGAGTCCTTCGGCGACACCGGCAAGACCGGCGATGAGTCGTGCGCCAAGATGGAATACGTCCACCACACCGGCAAGAACATCATCGGCCTGACCAAGCAGGTCCGGACCAGCGCCACGAGCTGTGCGGACGCCACCTTCGACGACCTGACGTCGCTGAGCTCCGCCAGCCGGACCGCCTACGACGGCCTGGCCTACGGTGCCGTCCTCCCCGCCACCACGCGCGGCCTCGCGACCCAGACCTACTCGCTGAAGGCCGACGGCACGGGCTTCCAGCTCGAGGGAACCACGGTCTTCGACGGGATCGGCCGGGTCACCTCGAAGGCCGACCGGGACAGCCGCACCTCCACGATCACCTACGAGCCGGACACCGGCCAGGCCTTCCGGGTCCGGGAGAAGAACCACCTGAAGCACGAGCAGGTCCGGGAAGTAGAGCCGGGTCGCGGCGTCGGAATCAAGACGACCGACGTCAACGGGCACGTCAGCCAGGCGCAGTACGACCCGCTGGGCCGCATGCAGAAGGCCTGGGGACCCGGCCGCGCCACGAGCGCGGTGCCGGACTTCGAGGCGATCTACACCACGCCCACCACCGACCCCGACAGCGGTCAGCGCAAGCCCCCGTACGTCACCACCAAGACGCGTGGACACGAGGGTCGCATTCAGACCTCCGTCACCATCTACGACGGAATGGGCCGGCAGCGGCAGAGCCAGGAGGAGGGCACCGGCGGCGGTCGCCTGATCACCGACACGCTCTACAACAGCTCCGGCGAGGTCTTCGAGACCAACAACGCGTACTACACCGCGGGCACCCCGAACGGCCAGCTGTTCAAGCCGGACGCGCCGGTGCCGAACGCCACCCGCTACAAGTACGACGGGCTCGGCCGGGTGGTCCAGGAACTGCCGATCCTCCGCGGCGACGAGATGCCGAACCGGGCCACCAAGTACGAGTACGGCGCGGACTTCTCCACGGTGATCAACCCGACCGGCGCCGTCTCGTACCGGACCTACTCGGACGCCCTGGGCCGCACCAGCCGGGTGGACACCTTCACCGACGCCGCCCGCACGGCCTTCACCTCGATGTCGTACCAGTACGACGCGCGTGGTCAGCTGGCGAAGGCCACCAACTCGGAGAACGCGAAGATCTCCTGGTCCTGGACCTACGACCGGCGCGGCCGGATGATCGCGGCCACCGACCCCGACAGTGGCGTCACCAGCACCAGCTACGACGACTACGACCGGCCGCTCACCGCCACCAACGCCCGCGGCGTCACGGTTTGGAACGACTACGACGACCTGTCCCGGCCGACGGAGCAGCGGCTCAACAACAAATCCGGCCAGCTGACGGCCTCGTTCACCTATGACAACGCTCCGGGCGGCAAAGGCCTGCCCGCCACTGCCACTCGCTACACCGACGGGCTGCCGTACACCCAGTCGATCGGTGGCTACACCGACGACTACCAGCCGACCTCGACGACGCTGACGTTGCCGTCGACCGTGGCGAGCACGTGGGGGCTGAAGACCTCCTACTCGTACAACTACTCCTACACCGACACCGGCCTGACGGAGTCGGCGACGCTGCCTGCCATCGGTGGCTTCGCCGAGGAGAAGCTGCTGGTCCGTTACACCAAGGACGGGCTGCCGCTGTCGGTGTCCGGCAAGGACTGGTACGGCGCCGAGACGGCCTACTCCCCGCACGGTCAGCTCATGCGCTCGACGCTCGGCGCGCAGCCCTACCGGGTATGGGCCCTGGCCAACTACGACGACGCCAGCGGTGCGCTCACCCAACAGCAGGTGTACCGGGAGAAGACCGACGACAAGACCATCGTCGGTGGCAACCTCGTCTCCCAGCGTTCCTACGGGTACGACGACGCCGGCAACGTCACGGCTGTCCGCGAGCAAGCCGTCGGCATCGAGGAGCGGCAGTGCTTCACGCATGACCCGCTCGGCCAGCTGAAGAAGGCCTGGACCGCCAAGGACCAGGAATCCTGCACCGCCGGCCCGGTCGGCACGGACGGCACCGTCAACGTGGCGGCCGGTAAGGACAACACCGGCTACTGGCAGGAGTACGAGTACGACCTGCTCGGCAACCGCACCAAGCTGGTGCAGAAAGACATCACCGGCGCCACCGCCAAGGACGCCACCACCGGCTACACCTACGGCAAGGCCGACGGCAGCCAGCCCAGCACCCTGACCAAGGTGACGAAGAAGTACACCACCCCGGCCGGTGCCGCGATCACCGCCGAGGCCGAGCGGCTCTACGAGCTGACCGGTGAGACCAAGACCGTCACCTCGCAGCAGAACGGCGACAAGCAGGAACTGGCCTGGACCTACGACGGCAAGATCGAGCGGATCTCCGGTCAGGGCGAGAACGGCAAGACGTCCTACGTGGGTCTGGCGAGCAAGTGCCTCGACCTCAAGTCGGCCATGCCGGTGGCCGCGCAGCCGATCCAGCTGTACACCTGCAACGGTGGCCTCGCCCAGAAGTGGCGGTTCACCCCTACACCGGGGCAGTCCGACGCCAACGTCGGCGCCATGTCCGTCCATGACGGCTGGTGCCTGCAGCCGGCCGCGAACACGGCGGGATCGGCCTTCGGACTGCAGAAGTGTGACGGCTCGGCCGCCCAGCAGATCAAGCGCCTGTCCTCCACCAACCAGCTCAGCCACCCCGCGTCCGGTCTGTGCGTCGCCGCCAAGGACGGTGCCACCGCGGACACGACCCCGATCGTGCTCGCGGCCTGTGCCAGCACCAACACGGCGCAGCTGTGGCAGGCGCAGAACGAGACCCGCCACATCTACGGTCCCGGCGGTTCGCGCTTGCTGACCGTTCAGGGCAAGCAAGCGACCCTGTACCTGGGCGAGGCCGAGCTCACCGTCCAGCAGGGCGGCGCCCCGGTCAACACCCAGCGCTCCTACTCGGTCCCGGGTGGAACGGTGGTCCGTAACGCCTACGGCTTCGGCGCCGCCGGCCTGAACGCCGTCGTCGGTGACCACCAGGGCTCGCCGTACGCGGAGGTCAACCTCAGCGGCAGCATGCAGGTCCGGATCCGCAAGCAGGATCCGTTCGGCAACCAGCGGGGCACCGTGCCGCTGGGCATGCACATCGCGACCAACGACGGCTTCCTCGGCGCCAACCGGGACGACGCGTCCGGCTACGTCCCGCTCGGCGCCCGTCTGTACGACCCGGTGGTGGGCCGCTTCCTGTCGGCCGACCCGGTCCTCGATCTGGCGGACCCGCTGCAGTCCAACGGCTACGCCTACGCGCACAACAATCCGGTGACGCACTCCGACCCCACTGGCCTGTCGGTCGGATCGGTCGCGCTCACCGCATCGGAGATGGCCGCCGCGCTGGCCGGCGTGGGCTTGACCCCCGCTCAGGTCGCGGAGGCACAGGCCAACGCCAACAAGTCGCTGACCTCGATCATCCTCTCCGCGGCCTGGGGCATCCTCAGTGAGTTCATCGGACTCACCGACGCGATGAACTGCTTCGGCGGCGACCTGTGGGCCTGTGGCAGCCTGATCCTCGGCGCCATCCCATGGGCCAAGGTCATGAAGATCGGCAAGATCGCCAAGGCCATCGACCGCACCATCGCCGCCATCCAGGCCTGGCGTACGGCGAAGAAGGCGGCAGAAGCGGTCCTGGCTGCGGCTCGGGCGGCGGAACGCATGGCGCTGCAAGCCAAGAAGGCCGCGATCGAGCGGGCCAAGAAGGCAGCACAGGCCGCGCAGAAGAAGGCCGCCGAAAAGGCCAATACGACCAGCAACAAGGCTGCCAACGCCTCGAAGAAGACCGGCAACCCGGTGCAGAAGGACGCCCAGGCCAAGGCCAACCCCGGGGGGGCCTCATCCGGTGGTGGCGGCAAGGGCGGCGGGTCCAAGCCCGGGGGCTCCTCCGGTAGCTCCGCGCGCAGCAGCGGCGGCAGCAGCGGCGGAGGCGGCGCCGGTAAGTCGGGTGGCGGCGAGGGCGGCAAATGCAACAGCTTCGTCCCGGGCACCAAGGTGCTCATGGCGGATGGCTCTGCCAAGCCGATCGAGGACGTCAAGGTCGGCGACGAGGTCAAGGCCACCGATCCGGAGACCGGCGAAAGCCGGGTGGAGACGGTCACCGCCGAGATCAAGGGTGAGGGCGTCAAGCACCTGGTGAAGGTCACCATCGACACCGATGGGGACAAGGACACCGCGGACGCCGAGGTAACCGCGACCGACGGACACCCCTTCTGGGTGCCCGAACTGGGCGAGTGGATCCGGGCCACCGAGCTCGAGACCGGTCAGTGGCTGCAGACCAGCGCCGGCACCTTCGTGCAGATCACGGCGATCGAGCGGTGGACCAGTCGGCAGGCTGCCGTTCACAACCTGACGGTCAGCGACATCCACACGTACTACGTAGTAGTTGGCGCCGCGCCGGTCCTCGTCCACAACTGCGACAATGATGCCGCGGAGTCCGCGAAGAGCGTGCAAGGCGAGGGCGACACGGTCGACCTCTACCGCGCCGTGGGCGTGCGGGAGTTCCAGGGCGTCGAGGCGACTGGAGGATTCCATCCCGGTGGCAACAGCCTTGAAGGCCGACAGTTCGCCTTTACCCAAGACGAGGCACTGGCCTATGCCGACTGGGATTCGAGTAAGGTTGCGATCCTCAAGGTGACCGTCCAGCGGAGTGCGCTAGCACACTTCGACTTCTCCAGGAATATCGACGTGTCGATCTTCCGAAACGGTGTCGTCACCGTGCAACCCGGCAGACAAAATGACATATTCCATGAGGCTCTCCAGGGGATTCAGCATGTCTTGTAACGGAATGCGGCGGTAGCGGCCGGTGCGAGCGCGAGTGACGTTCCTGCCGACATCCGAGGGCGGGCGCACGACCCCGGCGATGAGCGGAGTTCGTCCCCAGTTGAAGGTGGGAAATCGCTTCACCAGCTGTATCGTGCGGTCCGCCCGAGAGGAACAAGTCTTCCAGCTGGGTCGGGAGTATGACGTCGAGCTCGACCTGATCTTTCCGGAGGAATACCAGGATTCGATTGATCTTCGCTCTGCCATCGAGCTCTTCGATGGCAGCAGGCTGATCGCTGTGGGGCAGTGGGTCGTCCGCGACGAGCCTGGAGGCCCGCCCTCAACTGAACACGGCTAGTGACGGGCAAGCGCAAGTCGGGTGGATTTGGCGCGGATCATCGCTGTTGGGCGGGTCGATCACGTATCGATCCGCCCTTCACCTCTATCCCGACTGAGAGTGGCCGATGATCCATGAGCCTTTTCATCCTCGGTAGGTCGGGTTCTCGACGTGATGTAGGACGAGGATGGCCTGCACGATCGGGGTCGCGCGGTGCGGGCTGCAGCGCAGCCGGGTGAGGACTTTCCAGGTCTTGAGGGTGGCGTTGGCGCGTTCGCCGATGGCGCGGATCTTCGCGTGGGCGAGGTTGACCTTCTTCTGCCAGGCGGAGAGTTTCGGCCGGTAGCGGTGGCGTTTGAACGGGGTCCGGATGCTGCCGCGGGCGCCCTGGTATGCCTTGTCGGCGAAGGTCATCACCTTGTCCCTGGTCAGCGCGTCGATGATGGCGTGGGTGCGGGCCGCGGTCAGGTCATGGACGGAGCCGGGTAGGGCGGCCGATGCCCAGAGGATCCGGCCTGCCGGATCGGCGATGACCTGCACGTTCACGCCGTGACGGCGGTGTTTGCCGGAGTAGTAGGGCTTCTGGTCGGCGACCCGGTCGATCGGGATCAGGGTGCCGTCGAGGATCGCGTAGGCGAGCAGCCGGATCCGGTTCATCGCCGTGGTCAGGTCGTCGGCGGTGGCGGCGAGCAGGTCGATGGCTTCGCGGACGTAACGCCAGGCTGTGGTGACGCCGATCTGGAATCCGGCGGCCAGGCGGGTCAGGGTGTCGCCGTTGCGTAGGTGGGCCAGGGCGAGCAGGGCCTGTTGGCCGGGGTCGAGGCGCCGCCACCGGGACCTGCGTTGCTGGCGGTGGGTGCGGATGAGGGCGGCGAGGTGGTTCAGGCTGCGGGTGGACAACGGAATCGCGGCAGGGTAAGACAGCACAGCGAGGCTCCCGGTTGGGGCATCTGATCTTGGTCGATTGCTGTCTTACCGGGAGCCTCGTCCTACGTGGACACCGGCCTCCCGCACTGCCCGTGACCTGCACCGCCACGATGAAAATGGCTCAGGGAGGCGCTGGGCGAGGAACTGGCGCTGGAGATCGAAAGGCTTTGCCATCAGGTCGAGAATGGATCACATCTCTACCTCTGGTTTGTGGGGGATTGATGGAGACCTGATGGCTCCTTGTCTGAGGCCGCCGAGCCCAATTGGCGCAGCACCCTGTGTTCGGCTTCCGGCACCCAGTCCAAGATTTGACAGCCGTGCGGTGGCCGCCGTCCTACTGTGGCGGGATCACACGGGGAAGGGGAACCGGTATGAGCATGTCGTCGATGTTCCTGCGGATGGTTGTCGTGGCGGCGGTGGTCGCGCTCGTCTCGTTGGTCGTGTTCGCTGTCTCGGGCGCGGAGGAGTTCTCGGTCGCGACCAAGATCTATGTCGGCTGAGCGGTGCTTCTTTCGGTCAGCGTAGGTCGAGGACGGCGTCGTCGGTGATGTAGTCGACGTCGGGGTCGGCGCGTAATGTTTCCACCTGTTCGTCTGTCAGCGTGCAGCCGAGGCATCCGTCCAGCAGCATGACGTTCGTCGCGCCGACCCGTGCCGCTACCTCTTGAGGTATCGCGACGTCCAGCACGCTCACGATGTACTTACCCTGGATGTGTCGAGGGTTGCGATGGTGCGGCGCGGGCTCGGCCCGGGGACCGGGCGTGCGCGCGGCCCTGGCCAGCTTCTCCAGCCGGGCGTACTTGATCGCCACGTGGTCGGGTGGCCGGTGCAGTTCCGCGATCCGCGGATTGTCGGTCAGGCCGCGGTCCCGGCCTGACTTCAGGACCAGCAACGCCTCGCCCGCTGCCCAGGGCAGGCGCGTCCGAGCGCGTCATCGAGCACGAGCGAGCCGGCGGAGAACAGCACCGCGAGAATGATCGCGAAGCCGGACAGTGCGAGGCGGAGCTTGCGGGAGAGCAGACTCTTCAGCGTGGCGCGGAGCACTAGAGGGCTTGAGCGGCGGGAGCCGTGAAATTTGAGTCAGGTTTTGTTGATCGAGAGCCGGTTTTGGTGTGGTGACCGGGGATCGGCCGGGTCAGGCTGCGAGCCCGGCGTGTCGGCTGAGGCCGTCGATCGCGTGTTGGTAGGCGCGGGCGGCGGTGCGTAACGGTGATGGCGTTGGTGGGTCGGGGTCGGACAGTTCGGCTAGGCCGGTGCGGAGGAACCGGTCGTGTAGGCGGGTGAGGAACAGGGCGTGGTGCAGGCCGGTGTCGGTGACCTGGTAGCGGTGGGTGCCGCGGATCCGGGTGATCAGGCCGTGAACACGGAGCCGGCGCAGGTCGTAGCTGCTCTGACTGGTGGTGATCTGGTCGGGAGTGTGTCCGAGCAGGGCCGCGACGTGGTGTTTCAGGTCGTGGTTGGTGAACCCGGCGGGTTGCAGCCGGAACTGCCACAGGGTGGCCAGTAGGGCATGGGCGCGGGGGTCGGTCAGGCGTAGCCCGGGCACGCGGGTACCGGTGTCGGTGGTGACGGGCCGGCAGATGGTAGTGATCGCGGTGGCGCCGTCGGTGGGGTCGTGGCTGATGGTCTGGACGCGCAGCAGGCGTCGGTTGGCGGTGAAGCCGATCTGCCGCAGGGCGGGCAGGTTGTGCAGCCGTTTACCGATGGCGAAGTCGCGGGTGTCGTTGATGGTGGTCTCGGTGCGCAACGCACGACCGAGTTTGTGGTACTGCTTGATCTTGCTGGTCTTGTAGTCGATGTGCAGGCTGGGCGTGACACCGTCGGTGATGATCCGGGTCCTGAACCGGCCCGGGGTCGGGTGTTGACGTCCGCGTTGGATGCGCCGGTCGAAGATCAGGCTGACCTGGTCGGGTCGGCCGATGTCGAGGTTGTCCCGGATCACCTGGTCGAAGAAGATCCTGCCGTCGACCGGCCGGTGCAGTGTCTGGGTCAGGCAGAACTCGGCCTGCAGGATGGAGATGTCGTAACGGTAGCCGGTGTCCTGGTCGGCGTCGGTGAACGGATGCGGCAGGATCCGCAGCCATTTACGCAGCAGAGCATCGATCTTCTCCGCCGACAGTTGATCGCAGATGGCCTGCACCGCGGTCGGGTTCTCACAGGTAGCGAAGCCGTTGTCCAGGGCGGTGAACCCGATCCCGGCCTTGACGGCCTGGCGTTTGGCGTACTCGTTGCCGTTGACACAGAGCTTCGCGGTATACGGGAAGTAGGAGCTGAACTTGAGGAAGAACGGACCGAAGTCGGTGTCGACGCAGTAGAAGTACCACTGGTTGACCATCGCGGTGGCCCGCACGATCCACGGGTAGCTCAGCCCGAGGGAGTTGCGGCGTTTCTCGGTGCGGAACACACCGTTCTTCTCCTGAGCGCGACCGATGAACACCACCCCTTCGTCAGCGGTGAAACCGGCCAGGTGTTCATGCATCACGTCGTCTTTGCGTTGACCCTTGACGAAGTCGACGACCGGGATCCGGCCTTGCCGCGCGAACGTCTTGATCGCGGTGACGAACGCCTCACTGATCGGCGCGAGGACCGCGCTGGAGATCACCGGGCAGCCCAAGTGATACCGGATGAACCCAGCTACCGCCTTCGGGTGCTGCAACCGCGGCTGGTACACGTTGCAGTACATCCGATCGATCGACTCGATCTCGAACGCCGTATGACGGCCCAGGACATCACCGGCGCTGCGCGGTAGCGTCATAACAAGGCTCCGGTCGTTGAGGATCGCCTCACGGCAACCAACCACTGTGAGTGGTTCAACGAACGGGACCGGGAAACCGGTCACCGTCTATCCCACGACCGGAGCCCCACCACCACACACGCCTCGTCGGGCTGGGGCAGCGCCCCGTTAGAGATTCACCGCCGAGTCGAGGTGCTTGAGCCGGTCCAGGACGGTGTCGGGGGTGGGTTCGCGCAGAGGTCTGGCGATGAGAGCGCGGGCGCAGGCGACACGTTGCTGTTGTCCGCCGGACAGTTGGCTGGGCCGGTGGCCGAGCCGGTCGGCGAGTCCCACGGTCCTGATGACGGTGTCGTACCAGGTCTTGTCGGGTTTACGGCCGGCGATGGAGAGTGGGAGCAGGATGTTTTCGGCTCTCAAGCCTGGTCAGTGGCTCCAGACCAGCGCCGGCACCTTCGTGCAGATCACCGCGATCGAACGGTGGACCAGTCGACAGGCGGCTGTTCACAACCTGACGGTCAGCGACCTTCACACGTACTATGTGCTCGCTGGCAACACGCCAGTGCTGGTGCACAACTGCGGCGGATATGATCTCAGAGGTAAGGACCCGATGAGTATCGTTCCCGATAACGCGAGCGTGCGGGAACTTACGCCGCACCCGAATGGCGGGTCGCAGTATGGGCTAGAATTCAAATGGACCAATGATGCTGGAAAGACCGTGCGTCTTCGGATTCATGGTCCCGACGGTACAGCGCCGGCCGGATCCAACTCCGCGACAGGCGAGGCATATAGGGTGCAGATTGGTCGTCAATATCAAGATGAAGCCGGGAATTTGTTCCACCATCAATCTCACAATCCAAATAGCCCCAACTGCAATCCTGACGCAGCCAATGCGACGCACATACCTTGGCCCAGCCAGTTCCCGGGGTTGTGATGGCTGTCGGTGCTGAGGACCTGATACAGCTGCTCAGGCGCATCATGGCAGTTGACGTAGAGGGGCGGGAGGCAGGCGCGGAGAACGCGAGCGACTGGGCGACCGTATTCGATCGTGAGGAAGCTGAATCGGTCGTTCTCGTGCTAGCCAATATGGCGTCTGTCGAGAGGCATTCTCGGGTGCGGGAGGCGCAGCTACACGCGATTCTCGAAATCTCGGAAACTCACCCGTTGCGCGCGGGGTTGGTGAGTTCGCTCGGTAGACTGACTAGCGAAGATATGAACGAAGAGCAGTTGTCTTATCTGAATGAGCTTGGACTTGTATTAGGCAAGGGGGGTGATCCGCGAGCGTGGAGTGAATGAAATTCTATTCTTGGCGGCCGCTTTAAATCTGGCTCCGAGTGGCAAGCGGAACATCGGCGGCATGTGGCGTCGTTGGCATTTTCGTGCGCCGACGGTGCTCCGCGTGCGCCTCCGTTGCTGTCACGGCTGATGTCAGGTGATCAAGTATATTTACGAAGGTCGATACATGCTCGTGAGGGCCGCATTCCACGGATCGCGCGAGGTGGTATCGGTTGAGTGTGGCGTGCGCGCGGGCCGTAGGCCTTGAGCGCGTGCGCGCGGCCCGGCCTTGTGCCGGGCCGCTTCTTGATTACGTATAGCTTTTCTTAGCCAGACTCTTCAACTGATAGTGGTGCGAAGCTATCTAAAAGCGACCTCGCTGACACCCGTTGCTGCTCGACTCTCCTGGTGGCGGTCGGTGGCGCGGCGCGGTTGGGTGGGCGCCGTAGGCGTCTGCCCGCGCGGTGTTGGCGTCTGCGGGGCCGTAGAGGTCTCCGGGGTCAAGGGCCGCCCGTAGGGCGGTCGCTGGGAGACGGGTAGCGCCCTTGAGGCTGGAGGGGCGGCCTCGTATCCTCGCGGCGCCGGCCGCTGCCAAATCTCCTTCGGGTGCGTAGAAGTGCTCCGCGGGTTCGGTCGTGTCCAGCGGTCCGCCTCCGGTCGTCCTGGTGCGTGGGGGTTGCTGTCAACGTTGCTGTCACGATCGATGATCGTGGTTCTTCGGGACGGCGGACCCGCCTGAAGTCGCAGGTGAAGCCAGGCGTGACGTAGCGTAACCGCCGGTCGCAGCCACACGTACTATGTGATCGCAGGCGACGAGCCGGTCCTCGTCCACAACTGCGGCGAGGCGTCCCTCGACGCGCAGGCCGACAGAGGTGAAATGCGGGGCAGCGACTTCGCCGCTGAATATGAATCTCAGAGCGGTCATGTCTATCGGTCGGACAACAAGGAACCTGTTGCCGTTCCGGATGATATGGCAGACAAATTTGAGGAGCACGATCACCCGATGAACGGTGGGTGCGCGGAGATGCAGTGCTTGAGTAAGGCATATGCGCGAGAGTGCGAGGCGGGGGTTCGCGGCGGAACGATGACCACGGTGCACGTCAGTGATACGCCGAAGGGGGATCACGGCTCGCCTGCTACCCCGTGCAGAGCCTGTCGGCGAGTGATGGATGACCTGGGGGTGAACTATTAGTGGCCGGTGAACCCGCGGACTTCAGGTCACGTCTGGATCCCGCAACGGTTTCTGCCCTTCTGTCCGCCGGCTGGCATCCTGGGCGACGTGTTGATGTGTCCGCTGCTGTCCAGGCTTTGGAAGCGCAGGGATACACCAAGAGTTCCGTGATCGTCGATTTTCTGGAGTCGTTCTGTGGCCTGAAGATCGGACCGGCCCGTGAGGACGGTCCGAACTTCAGCAACGGTGAACCCTTCCTCGTTGACCCGGTGGGTGTGGGCAACAGACATCGAGATGAATCCGAGGCGATAGGTGCGGCGATCGGGGGATCGTGGTTTCCGGTCGGCTGGTGGCTCAGCTATTCGCATGTCTTCATGGATCAAGAGGGCGCGCTGTCCGCCTATGCGAACGAACTGATCTGGAGTCTCGGGAGCAACCCGGGTGAGGGCCTGGACCTCATGGTGAGTGCGAATCGTCCGCTGATTTGCGTCTATGCGCCGAAGGGAAGAAGGCCCTGGCCCAGGTGAGGGCTGCCGGTCGAGGCAATGAGGTGGCTGGCTCACGTGGGCAGGCTTCAGGTCGGCGACGAGTCCCGGGTCGACTGACTCGGCCGGATCGCTGATCCCGGCGACAGCCCGCCCTGCTCGGGTGGCGGCGCCTCGCCGCGCCGTGGCAGCATTTGTCTTGTCGCGACCTGTCGCTCCGAAATGTTTCGGCGGGTCCGGCTGAGCCGGATCGCGCACTCTTCCTGCTGGTCAATAGCCGTCCCTCCAAGACGAGCGTTGACACGGGCGGAACCTGCTGACAGCATTCCCGAAAAGGTTTTCGAGGCGCGCAGGCAAGGTGCTGCTTCCGTGGAAGGGACGACCTTCAGTGGCCCGATTCGACGAGGTTCCGTTCAACCGACGTCAACTCCTCCAGGCGTCCGCCCTCACCGCCGGCGCGGTCGCCGGCACCAGCGTGTTCACGGCGCCCGACGCCCAGGCTGCTCCGCTCGCCGCCGCGGCCGTTCCGCTCGCCGCCGCCCTCGGTCCGGGCAGCACCGCCCCGGTCAGGCCGTTCGCGCTGAGCGACGTGCGGTTGGGCAGCGGCCTGCTGCAGGAGAAGCGCGACCGCATGAAGGCCTTCCTGCGTGAGTACGACGAACGCCGCTTCCTCGTGCTGTTCAACAACCAGGCCGGCCGGCCGAACCCGGCGGGTGTCGCGGTGCCGGGCGGCTGGGAGGACGGCGGGCTGCTCAGCGGACACTGGGCCGGCCATCACCTGACCGCGCTCGCGCAGGCGTACGCCGATCAGGGTGAGGCGGTCTACAAGTCCAAGCTCGACTGGATGGTCGCCGAGCTCGCCGCATGCCAGGCCGCGATCACCGCCCGGATGGGCACCGGCGGGCCGGGCGGCGAGGAGCCGCCGGAGCCGCAGATCGACCGGGTGCCGGGCCGCTACGGCAAGGCGCTGCGGTTGAACGGGCCGAGCAAGGCGCAGTATGTGACGCTGCCGCAGGAGGCGATCAACCAGCTCGCCGACTTCACCATCGCGACCTGGGTGAACCTCGGGTCCACGCAGAGCTGGAGCCGGTTGTTCGACTTCGGTCAGAACACCACGGTCAACATGTTCCTGACCCCGCGGGCCGGGGTGACCGGTGACGTGCCCCGCTTCGCCATCACCGTCGGGGGATCCGGCCAGGAGCAGCGGATCAACGGCACCGCCGCGCTGCCGACGAACCAGTGGGTCCATCTGGCCGTCACGCTCGCGCAGACCACCGGGACGCTGTACGTCAACGGCCAGGTGGTCGGCACCAACACGAGCATGACGCTCAACCCGGCCAGCCTGGGCAACCCCGGCAACCGGTGGATCGGGCGGTCGCAGTACGGCGACCCCTTCCTGGACGCGACCGTCGACGAGTTTCACATCTTCGACCGGGCGCTGAGCCGGGCGGAGCTGCTGTCGATGCTGGACTCCCCGGCCGGCGGCACCGGCGGCGGGAGCATCGCCTGGTACCGCTTCGACGAGGACGGCGGCACCACCCTCACCGACGCCTCCGCCAACCATCGCGACGGTGGCATCGTGGCGGCCCGGGAGAGCGGCGCCGACGACTGGGTGCCGACCCATCCCGGCTACCTCGGCGCGATCCCGGAGGACGCGGTGCTGCGCCTGGGCCCGCCGCGCTGGGCCGTCTACGGCGGCAACGCGGACACCAACACCTGGGCGCCGTGGTACACCCAGCACAAGATCATGCGTGGCCTGCTCGACGCCTATTATCACGCCGGGAACACGCAGGCCCGCGATGTCGTCGTCAAGATGGCGGACTGGGCCCACCTCGCGCTGACCCTCGGGGACAAGAACCATCCCGACTACACCGGCCCGCTGACCCGCGACAACCTGAACTATATGTGGGACCTCTACATCGGCGGCGAGTTCGGCGGCGCGAACGAGGTGTTCCCCGAGATCGCCGCGCTCACCGGCGACGCGAAGCACGTGGCGACCGCCAAGTGCTTCGACAACCGGGAGTCGTTGTTCGGCGCCTGCGTCGACAACCGGGACATCCTCGTGGTCACCCCGCAGAACAGGCCCGGCCGGCGCCGCCCGGAACGCCTGCACGCCAACACGCACGTGCCGCAGTTCATCGGCTACCTGCGCGTCTTCGAGCAGACCGGCGACCAGGAATACTTCACGGCCGCCAAGAACTTCTACGGCATGGTCGTCCCGCACCGGGCGTTCGCCAGCGGCGGCGCGGGCGGCAACTATCCGGGCTCGAACAACAATACCGAGCTGTTCCAGAACCGGGACAACATCGCCAACGCGATCGCGCAGGGCGGCGCCGAGACCTGTACGACGTACAACCTCATCAAGCTGGCCCGCAACCTGTTCCTGCACGAGCACGACCCGGCGTACATGGACTACTACGAGCGCGGGTTGCTCAACATGATCGCCGGGTCGCGGGCCGACACCACGACCACGAGCGACCCGCAGGTCACCTACTTCCAGCCGCTGACGCCCGGATCCGCCCGCAGCTACGGCAACACCGGCACCTGCTGCGGCGGCACCGGCCTGGAAAACCACACCAAGTACCAGGAGACGATCTATCTCAAGTCCGCCGACGGCACGACGCTGTGGGTCAACCTGTACGCGGCCTCGACGCTGACCTGGGCCGAGAAGGGCTTCACCGTCACGCAGCAGACGACCTATCCGCGGGCGGACAGCACCAGGCTGACCATCGACGGCACCGGCCGGCTCGACCTCAAGCTGCGGGTGCCGGGCTGGGTGCGGAAGGGCTTCCTCGTCACGGTCAACGGGGTCGCGGAGACCGGGACCGCCGCACCGGGCAGCTATCTGACGCTGAGCCGGAGCTGGCAGCCCGGCGACGTCGTCGAGATCCGGATGCCGTTCAGCCTCCGGATCGAACGGGCGCTGGACCGCCCCGACACCCAGGCGGTCTTCTGGGGCCCGGTGCTCCTGCAGATCGTGGGGAACCCGGGTGGCGGCAACTTCCGCGAGCTGTCCCTCTACCGCCACCTGAAGCGGGACGGCGACTACGCCCGCGCGGCGATCACCCACGAGAGCACCACACCGGCGGGTGACCCGACCTTCACGGCGCAGGGGTTCACGCTGCGGCCGTACCACGTCAGCGACACCCAGCCCGTCTCGTCGTACTTCCGCCGGGTCGAGCCGTCGATCGTGTTCGGTGCCATCGACACCGGGGTGCCGAACCGCAAGCGCAACGACGGCCTGCCGAAGTACGACGTACCCGTGGCGGGCATCCCGTCGCCGGGCACCGACGGACCGACCTTTCTCGACCTGGTGTGGGATCAGGCGCCCTTCGCCAGCCACGGCACGTTCGTCGCCGCCGTGACCGGCACCGCCGAGGCGTTCGTGGCGGCCGGCGTCTTCACCGCGGCGGAGCGGGACCTCGTCGTGTCGCAGGCGGTCCGGGCCGAGCAGGAGCTTGAGACGGCGCCGGCATGGGAGGTGGAGGCCCAGGCCCGAACGCAGTGCGTCGGCGCCAACGTCCACCTGGCGGTCAACGTGCGCAACGCCGGCGAGGTGCCGCTCACCATCGAGTTGCTCACGCCGTACGGATCAAGAACGGTGACCGGCGTCGCCCCGGGCAAGGCCGCCTACCAGTCCTTCAACACCCGCAAGGCGGCGGTGCCGGCCGGCACGGTGACCGTCAAGGTCACCGGTACGGCCGCCGGAGCGCCGGTGACCACGCAGCTCGAGGCACCGTACGGGACGGGCAGTTGCGGCTGACCCCGTAGGGTGGCCCATGATCAGTGAGTTGTACGACGTCATCCACCGCCGTCGGGACGTGCGCGGGCAGTTCACCGGCGCGCCCGTCCCGGCGGAGGTGCTCGACCGGATCCTGGCCGCCGCCCATGCCGCACCCAGCGTCGGCTTGTCGCAGCCCTGGGACTTCATCCTGGTCGGCGACCGGGAGTTGCGGGAGGGGTTCCACCGCCACGTGCAGCAGGAACGGGACGTGTTCGCGGCGGGCCTGACCGGGCAAGCGGCGGACCGCTTCGCCCGCATCAAGATCGACGGCGTGCTGGAGTCCAGCATGTCGATCGTCGTCACCTACGACGCCGACCGGGGCAGCCCGTCGGTGCTGGGCCGGCACGCCATCGCCGATGCCGGGCTCTACTCGGTCTGCCTGGCGATCCAGAACCTCTGGCTGGCCGCCACCGCCGAAGAGCTCGGCGTGGGCTGGGTGTCGTTCTACCGGGAGGAGTTCCTGCGGCAGTTGCTGCATATCCCGGAGCACATCCGGCCGGTCGCCTGGCTCTGCCTGGGCCCGGTGACCCACCTGGAGAAGACGCCCGACCTGGAACGGCACGGCTGGCGGCAGCGCCGGCACGTGCGGGCGGCGGTGCACCACGACCGGTGGCGGGCCGACCGCCCGTGACCACGCCCGGCTCAGCCGGCCTGCTCAGCCGGCTGGGCCGGGCCGACTACGCTGATCGAGATCCGGACCACGGTGGCCGGGCACCGATCGGCCGAAGTCGCGTGGAGGACCGGGCATGGAGCACGACGACGTCGAGGCGGTGCTGCTGCGCCATCCGCTGGTGCGTGGATGCGCCGTCGTGAATGTCCCCGCCGGACACTCCGGCGACATCCTGGTGGCCTACGTAGAGACCGACGATGCCACGCCCGAGCAGATCCGGAGCTTCCTGGCCGAGGCGCGGCTGCCGGCTGAGTCGGTCCCGCGCGCCGTGGTGCCGATGCGGGCGTTGCCCCGGTCCGACTCCGGCGCGGTGGACCGTGCCGCGCTGCCGCTGCCGCCCCTATCCGCTACGGCGGTCGGCAAGCACGGCCGTGCGGCGGCCGGCCCGGCCGGGCGCGCGGTGGCCGCGTTCTTTCTGGTCGTGGCCGCCGCCGCTGCCGCCCTGCTGCTCACCGACCACCTGTGGCCAGGCTCGACCGACGTGGCAGCGGTGCCCTCGCCGTGGGCGGGCTGTTCCGGGTCCTCTACGTGATCGAGTGCCTGTCGTTCGGGACCGGCGTCGCGTTCCTGTTCCTCGGCCGGGCGCCGCTGGCCCGGCTCGGGCGCCCGGCCGGGCGGACCGCGCTCGCGCACCTGGCGATCGGGTGGCTGCTGGTGGCGTGGTGGCCGCAGGACAACCTCTACCGGCTGGCCGCCAAGGCCGACTGGCCCCGCCAGGCGGCGCTCGTCTACGGCTTCAACGTCACGCTGATGCTGGCCGCGGCGGCGCTGGCGGCGTTCGCGGTCGGCGGTCGCCGGGCGGACTGAGCGCTTGGTCGCGGAACAAGTCACCGAGGGCCGCGTTGGCCTGCCGCACGGCGGTCGCCGGACGGACTGAGCGCGAGGTCGCGGAACAGGTCACCGAGGGCCGCGTTGGCCTGCCGCACGGCGGTCTCGGCCGCGGCCGCGACCGAGGCTGTCCGGGCGGCGATGGCCACCCCGAGATAGGGCGCGGCGTCGAACGCGGCCGTCGGGATGGTGACCAGCAGCGTGGCGCCGAGGCTCCGGCACCGCAGGGCGAGGTCGGCGACGTGCTCCCGCAGCGCGGCCGGGGGCAGGCGAGCGCCCAGCGGCAGCTGGTCCGCGGTCCGCACGATGTGCCGGCCGCCCCGCAGGCGGTCGAGGGCGGCCTGCACATGGAACGCGACGGCCGGCCCGGTGAGGCGAAGGTTGATCTCGGTCGGCGCCAGCCGGCCCGACGCGGTGGCCACGAAGTCGACGTCGAACCATCCGCGGTAGCCGTCCGCGGCCAGCGCGCGGCCCACGGCGGTGCCGAACCCGGCCGCGGCGCGGGCAAGCATGTCGGGCAGCACGCCGGGGCCGACGGTGACGCCGCGGTAGGCGGTCCCGTCGACGTGCATGAGCCCGGCGCCCACCGGATGCACCCAGCCGTCGGCGCCGACGACGGCATCGAAGGTGATGTCGCGGTGGACCTCGTCACCCTCGACGTATTCCTCCACCAGCGCCCCGTCGCGGGCCCAGCGCCGCAGCAGCGGGCGCAGCCCCGGGGTGTCCCCGGAGACGATCAGGGTCGCCGGCCCCGCCGACGCCGTACTCGCGTTTGAGCACCACCCGGCGTCCGTCGGCCAGTTCCCGCGCCAGCGCCCGGGGTGAGCCCAGCGGCCGCTGGGCGGGCACGGCGATCCGTGGATGCTCGCCGGCCAGCGCACGGAAGAGCGTGTGCGCGTGGCGCTTGGACTCGTAGCGCCGCACGGCCCGCAGCGCGTCGCGCGGGCCCGGCGCGATCGCCGCGAAATCCGCTGTCCACCCCCACGGCAGCACCCGGGCATGCTCGGCGGTCACGCGGCGCAGCAGCTCCGGCCGGGCGCCGACCGCGGCGCACACCCGGGCGTCGCCGGCAAGCCCGCTGTGCACTCGCACGCCTGCCCAGCCGAGCACGGCGCCCACATGCTCGATCCACCAGCCCTCGACGGGCATCGGAAGCAGGACCAGCGCCGGGCGGGCGGCGCAGAACGCGGCCAGGCACGAATAGTGGTCGGGGCCGCGGACATCCTGGCCGAACTGGCCGTTGAACTCGGCGGCGTTGCCGACGATGACCGGTGGGGTGCCGCCGTCCCAGGCCGCCGACCACGACGGCTCGCGGGCCGGGGGCCAGGCCAGCAGCGGGACCAGCGCATCCTCGGCAGCCGGTCCGGCGGCGGGCGGCCCGGTCAGGGGCGCCGGCTCGGCGTGCACGGCCCGGTAGAACGGCACCGCGTGCGGGTCGGCGTCGATGGCGAGGCGGCGGAACCCGAGCCGGCCGGCCTCGGCCAGGACGTGCCGGTACAGGGCCCGGCCCACGCCCTGGCGCATCGCGTCCGGCTCGACGAAGAGCAGTCCGAGCTCGCCGTCCGGTGGGTCGCCGTCCAGGGTGGCGACACCGAGCGGTCTCCCGCGCCGCTCGGCGACCACGGTGCGCCGCCGGATGACGTCGCCGGGGCGGATCCGCAGCTGCTCCCGGCAGGCGTCCAGAAACGCCTCGTCGTATCCCCACGCGGCCTTGGACCGCATGACCAACGCGCTGAGCCGCTCGGCCTCGCCCGGCCGGGCCGGCCGGAGCCGCACCCCGTCTGCCGGCCCGTGCACCAGTGCGGTACTCCCATCCGGACTCGGGTCGCGGCCGCGCCCGACCCCACGATACCGGCGGGCTCGGCCGCTACGGCGTCAGGTGTGGCAGACAACGGCGACATCCTGGTCCTTGGCACGGAGGCCCCCTGACCGTCGCCGCCGTCGAGGCGATCCACACAGGCGACGCCGGGGCCCTGCGCCGGCTGCTGGCCGAGCAGCCGCGCCTGGCCACCGCCCGGCTGGGCGACTGCGGCGGCCGCCCCGACGGCGGAATGTCCCGCACCCTGCTGCACGTGGTCACCGACTGGCCGGGGCACTACCCGAACGGGGTAGCCACGGTCGCGGACCAGGTGCACAACCCCGACGCCTGGTAGCGCGATCAGCGGCGCCGCCGCGCCGGGTCGAGCAGGGCGGGCGGCGTGTCGAACTTCTCGTGCGCGGCGAGGTCGACGCCCGGAGCGACGATCGCGTCGATCGCGTCGAGCACGTCGGCGGAGAGCACGGTGTCCGCGGCCGCGAGCTGAGCGCGCAGGTGGTCCGTCGTGCGGGGGCCGATGATCGCGCTGGTCACGGCGGGGTGCGCGGTGACGAATCCGAGCGCGAGCTGGATCAGGGTCAGGCCGGCCTCGTCGGCGACCCTGACCAGCCGCTCGACGGCATCGAGCCGGGCCCGGTTGGCGGGGACGGCGGTGTCGAAGCGCTGCGGCATGATCGCCGAGCGGCTGGTGGTGATCTCCCGGCCCGCGCGGATCGCGCCCGACAGCCAGCCCGAGGCCAGCGGGCTCCACGCCAGCACGCCGAGCCCGTACTGCTCGGTCACGGGCAGGACGTGGGTCTCGATGCCGCGCTGCAGGATCGAATAGCTGGGCTGCTCGGTGACGTACCGGCCCAGGTGATTCTCCCGGGCGGCCCACTCGGCCTGCACGATGCGGTAGGCGGGGAAGGTCGAGGAGCCGAAGTAGCGGATCTTCCCCGCCCGCCGCAGGTCGGTTAGGGCCGACAGCGTCTCCTCGTCGCTGGTGGCCGGGTCCCACCGGTGGACCTGGTAGAGATCGACGTGGTCGACGCCGAGCCGGCGCAGGCTGTTGTCCAGCTCGGTGACCAGCCAGCGGCGCGAGCTGCCCCGATGGTTGCGCTCGTCGCCCATGGGCATGGCCGCCTTGGTGGCCAGCACGATGTCGTCGCGGCGGCCGGCGATGGCCTTGCCGACCATCTCCTCGGACTGGCCGTCGCTGTACATGTCGGCGGTGTCGATGAGGTTGATCCCGGCGTCGAGCGCCGCGTCGACGATCGCGGTGGCCTCCTCCTGGGTGGTGCTGCCGATCTTCCCGAAGTTCATCGCGCCGAGCACGAGCGTGCTGACCTGCACACCGGTGCGGCCCAAGGTGCGGTACTGCATGATTTTCCTCCCACGTGGCTTGGTCCGGCCCGCCGGCTCTGTCATGCTGAACAAGCGGAGCCCCCGTGTTCCGTTAACCAATATACGGAACATGGTTCCGTTTGCCAAGTGGAGGTGGCGGCGCAGTGGCGGACAACGCCAGCGGATCGGGGCCGGCGGTCCCGCGGAAGCGCGCCGACGCCCGGCGCAACGAGCAGACCCTGCTGGACGCGGCGGCTGCGGCCTTCCTCGCGTCCGGCGTCGAGGTGCCCGTGCGCGACATCGCCGCGCGGGCCGGCGTCGGCGTCGGCACGATCTACCGCCACTTCCCGACGCGGGCCGATCTGATCGTCGCCGTCTATCGCCACCAGGTCGAGACGTGCGCCGAGGCGGGCCCGGCGCTGCTGGCGACCAGCGCCACGCCACACGCCGCCCTGGCGCGCTGGATCCACCTCTTCGTCGACTTCCTGGTCACCAAGCACGGCCTCGCCGGGGCGTTGCAGTCCGACGATGCCGCCTTCGGGAGCCTGCACGCCTACTTCCTCGACCGCCTGGTCCCGGTGTGCGCCCAGTTGCTCGCCGCCGCCGCCGAGGCCGGCGAGATCGTCCCCGACCTGGCCGCCTACGACCTGCTGCGCGGCGTCGGCAATCTCTGCATCGGCGTGGAGAACGACACCCGCTACCACGCGCGCCGCATGGTCGACCTGGTCATCGCCGGCCTGCGCCGGCACTGAGGCAGCGCCGCCGCAGGGAGAAATTGGTGGCCCTTTCGGCACCTACCCCGCCGCGCCGCGCTCTGGTTTGGTGATCCGAGCGCAGCCTCTCCGTACAGAATGGACTCGACAATGAATTCTCGCGCCCTGCAAACCGGCCGGTCCAGGCGATGGCTGCTCTCCCGGGGCACGGCCGTCGCGGTGGCGGCGATCGGCGCGAACGCACTGCTGGCCGAGCGGGCCACGGCGCTCCCGGCCGTGGACATGGAGATGGTCCTGCTCGCCGCCCAGGTCGACCCGCCCAAGGCCGACACCGGGCTCACCCCGGGAGCGTCCGCCCACGTGCTGGAGGTGGAGCGCGCCCTGAACGCGAAGGGCCTGCTCGCGTCCAGCGCGGTCGACGGGCACTACGGGACCTCGACGGTCAGCGCCTACGCCGCCTGGCAGCGATCCCTCGGGTATTCGGGCCTCGACGCGAACGGCTACCCGGGACCCACCTCACTGACCAGCCTCGGCAGCGGCCGGTTCACGGTGACCAGGCCGGTGTCCACCGGCTCGCGGAGCAGCAGCTATGGCGGCGCGCGGGTCAACGCGCGCACCCGCGACATGCTCGCGGCGGCCGACGGCATGCTGTCCTGGAGCCTGGCGCTCGACCAGGGCTCCTACAGCACGACGGACCCGACGTCGGCCGGCACCCACGACGGCGGCGGCGTGGTCGACATCACGGCGACGAACCTGACCACGACCCAGCGTTGGGAGACGGTGCGGGCGCTGCGCACGGTCGGCTTCGCCGCCTGGCTGCGCACCCCGTCCCAGGGATCGTGGCCGTACCACATCCACGCCGCCGCGGTCTCGGACACCGACCTGGCGACGCCCGCCGCCAACCAGATCCACGACTACTACTTCGGCAAGAACGGGCTGGCCAACCACGCCGCCGACGACACACCGACGGCCTACCGGACGGCGTTCACCTGGTGGGAGAAATACAGCCGGGGCTGACCCATCCCGTACGCGTCATCCGGGCCGACAACCGCACGAGATCGTCCCGGACCCACCGCGCGACCACGTGCCCGGCCCGGCCGCAGGGCGACCTGCGGCCGGGCCGGGCATGCCCGCCAGTTCGCGGGTGTTCCGATCAGGACAGTGCGGTGGGCTCGCCGTAGAGGAAGTCGTCCATGACGACCACGTCACGCGCCGAGGTGTCGGTGTTGGTGCTGCTCAGCCACGCGTTTCCGGTGGTGATGCGCACCTCGTAGACGTCCGCGCTGGTCTTCACGCCCAGGAAGGACAGGCTCTTGGACGCGGTCGGACCCTTGGGCACGGCCTGCCACCAGAGGCGGGTGCCCCACTGGTCGTACAGCTCGATCTTGGTGGTGTTCGCCTTGTCGACGTCGGTGAAGACGGCGCCGAAGCCCTTCACCGTGGCCGGCGTGGTCGTGCCGGGGCTGAAGAACTTGATGCTCATCTGGTTGGTGCCCAGCGGGGTGAACAGCCGCTGCGGGCTGAACGTGCCGAAGATGTTCGGGTACTGGGCGTTGAGGTTGCCGAAGCGCACGGGCGTGAGCGTCGGGTTGTCGGAGTCGGCGCTCACCTGGAACTTGCTGCCCGCGCCGGAGGAGAATACGGCGCCGCGGGGCACGGTCGTGTTGAAGAAGTCGCGCGGCAGCTGGTTCGGCGCCGACTGGGCGTCCGGCGTGCCGTCCCAGTTGATCTCGCGGCGCCCCGCCGGCTGGCTGCCCGGCGTACTGCCGTTGTTGGGATCGCCCAGCAGGGTGCGGTAGAGGTCGACGGTCGGCTGCAGACCCGCCGCGTCGGCGGCGGCGCCCTCGACCTTGGTGAACGTCTCGGCGGCGGCAGCCTTGCCGGCCGCCGCCGGGTTCGCCGTGAGCGGCAGCAGCGCCGCCGGCACGACGGCCACGGAGACGGCGAGCTGGAGCAGGCGCCGGCGGAACGGGTTGGTGCGCATCGGTGGGTACTCCCTCGGTGGTGGTGGGCCCGGGCATCCGGGCGCCGTGAACGAATCGATGCTGCGGTGCGGCTGCGGGGGGCGACGCGGGGTGGTGTGCGGGGAGACGCGAGGGGACGCAGGTCACGGGCCGGGTAACCGACAATCGCCTTGACCGTTTCGGTGGGAGGTTCGACTCTGGAGCGCGGCTCGCCGTTCGCGGTGAGCCGCCCTGTCCCCGGCGCCGGAGCCGTGCAGATGACCGTCGGAACAGCCGTAACACCACCGCACACCGCCGTCGCGCCGTCCGCGGCCGGCGCACCGCTGACCCGCTTCGTCGGGCGCGAGGCCGAGATCGCCGCCCTGCTGGCCGCCGCGCGCCGGACCCGGCTGCTGAGCCTGGTCGGCCCGGGCGGAAGCGGCAAGACCCGGCTGGCGCACGTGGTCCGCGACCGGCTCGCCGCGACCGGCGGGCAGCCCACCTGGTGGGTGTCGCTCGCCCAGCTCGACCGGCCGGCCCTGCTGCTGTCCGCGCTGGCCGACGCGGTGCGGGCGGTCGAGGTGCCCGGCCAGTCCCTGCTGGAGGTGATCGTCGGGCAGCTGCGCGAGCGGGACGGCCTGCTCGTGCTGGACAACTGCGAGCACCTCGTCGCGGAGTGCGCGGCCCTGGCGGGCGAGCTGCTGCGGGCCTGCCCGGCGCTGCGGATCCTCACGACCAGCCGGGAGCCGCTGGCCGCGGCGGGGGAGACCACGTGGTGGCTGGAGGGTCTGTCCGTACCGGATGATCTGCCCGCGCCGCGGGCCGCCGACCTCGCCGGCAGCCAGGCGGTGCGGCTGTTCACCGACCGGGCCCGGCTGGTGCTGCCCGGCTTCGCGGTGACCGACGCCAACGCCGCCGACCTCGCCCGGCTCTGCCGCCGGCTGGACGGCATGCCGCTCGCGCTGGAGCTCGCCGCCGCGCGGTTACGGGTCCTGCCGCTGCCGCGGATCGTCGGGTGGCTCGACGACGCGGTGTCGCTGCTGGTGACCACCGGCCGCGACGTCCCGGCGCGGCAGGCCACGCTGCGGGCCACCCTCGACTGGAGCTACGACCTGCTGCCCGCCGCCGAGCGTGACCTGTTCGCGCGGCTGTCGGTCTTTCGCGGCGGGTTCACCCTCGCCGCCGCGGCGGCCGTGGCCGGCGACGACGCCGGCGTCCTGGACACCCTGGAGCTGCTCGGCCGGCTCGTCGACAAGTCGCTCGTGCAGGCCCGCACGGACGGGGAAGAGGAGCGCTACCGGCTGCTCGAGGTCGTGCGCCAGTATGCCGCGGAGCATCTCGGCGACCGGGCCGGCACCACCGCCATCCGGCACGCCTGCTTCATGCTGGAGCTCGCGGAACGCGCCGAGCACGGCCTCGCCGGCGGCGACCTGCGGCTGTGGCTGGACGGGCTGCACCGGGACCGCAACAACATCCGGGCCGCGCTGAGCTGGTCCCGTCATCACAACCCGGGCCTCGGGGCGCGCCTGGCCGGGGCGCTGGGCCGGTACTGGCGGCTCAGCGGGCAATATGCGGAGGGGAGGCAATGGCTGGCGGCCTCCGTCGCCGCGACGGACGGCACCACCGGCCCGGCGGCGCGAGCCAAGGCCCTCACGGCGCTGGGCACGCTGGAGTTCCTGCAGTGCGAATACGACCAGGCCGTGGCGCGCCTGTCGCAGGCCCACCGGCTCTACACCCGGATCGGCGACGATCGCGGCACCGCCGCCGCGCTGCAGAGCCTCGCCAGCATCGCCCGTGAGCAGGGCCGGTATGCGGAGGCCCGGCAACACCACCGGGAGGTGCTCGCCGTCGGGCGCCGCCGCGGCGACCCGGCCGCGGAAGCGCGGGCGATCAAGTCGATGGGGTTCACCGCCTGGCTGGAGGGCGACCACCTCGCGGCGATCGAGTCGTCCACCGACGCGGTGCGTCGCTTCCGGGAGCTCGGCGACGACGAGGGTCTGGCGGGCGCCCTCGTGGACCTCGCCGCCGCGACCTTTCGCCGGGGCGACCCCGACGGGGCGATTCCGCTGCTGCGGCAGAGCCTGGCCATCGCCGACCGGCTCGGCCTGCGCGAGGCGACCGCCTGGGCGCAGGAACAACTCGGGCTCATCGCGGCGGCCCGCGGCGAGCGGGCGGAGGCGGTGCGGCTGCTGCGCCACAGCCTCGGCGTGCACCACGAGCTGGGTGACCGATGGCGTACGGCGTGCGTGCTGGACGCGCTCGCGGGCCAGCAGGACGACCCGGCCGGCAGCGCCCGGCTGCTGGCGGCGGCGGCGCGGCTGCGCGAGATGATCGGCACCCCGGTCCCGCCGTGCGACCTCGCCGATCACGAGCAGCGGTCGCGGGCGGTGCACGCCGCGCTGAGCCCGGCCCAGGTGGAGCGCGCGAGCATGGAAGGGCGCGCCCTGTCGGTGGAACAAGCCGTCGCGGCCGTGCTCGGCGGGGAACCGGCCGTGCTCGGCGGGGAACCGGCCGCGCTCGCCGAGGCCGCGCCCGCGGCCGAGTTCGTCGCCCGCGCGCTGGGCCGCGGCCTGGTCGCGGTGTCGGGCCGGGAGCTCACCCCGGAGGACTGGACCTACGCCAAACCGCGCGAGCTGCTGTTCTACCTGCTGACCAGGCCCGGCAGCCGGAAATCCGAGATCGGGCTGGCGTTGTGGCCGGAGGCCTCCGGCACTGAGCTGCGCAACAGCTTCCACACCTGCCTGCGGTTCCTGCGCCGCGCGCTGGGCGACGCGGCGCGGGTGCGATACGCCGGCGGCACCTACCGGGTCGAGCCAGTGCTGCCCCTGCGGTATGACGTCGAGGACTTCCGGACGGCCGCCGCGGCGGCCCGCGGTCACGACGGCACCCCGGCGGCGATCGGCGCGCTGACCGAAGCCGCGGCGCGCTACCCCGGCGACTTCCTGGGCGACGTGCCGGTCGGTGCGTGGGCCGAGCCGCACCGCGAGGAGCTGCGGCGCGAATACGAGCACGTGCTCCGTACGCTTGGCGGTCTGCTGGCCAAGGGCCGCCGCTTCGCCGAGGCCGCCGAGGTCTTCGCCCGTCTGGTGGCGCACGATCCGCTGCTGGAGGCGGCGCACCGGGGGCTGATGCGGTGCCACGCCGCGCTGGGCGACCGGGGGCGTGCGCTGCGCCAGTACGAGCACCTCGTCGGCCTCCTGGAGGAGCAACTGGGCGTGCCACCGTCGCCGGAGACCGCGGAGCTCCACGCCAGGCTGTTCCCTCGCCGCTGAGCCCGTCCGCCGTACCGTCGAGAAAATCGCCTGCGGGACGCAACCGCGCGGCCGCGCCGTTGGTCCTTTCCCAAACGACCGTCGACCGGGGAGAACTGTGGAAGCCGAGGACTCAGTGCGCCAGGCGTACGAGGTCTACTACCGGCGGCTGGTGGGGCAGGTGTTCGGCCTGATCGGTGACCTGGCCGAGGCGGAGGACGCGGTGCAGGAGGCGT
This sequence comes from Actinoplanes sp. ATCC 53533, assembly GCF_003947245.1. Classification (NCBI taxonomy): domain Bacteria; kingdom Bacillati; phylum Actinomycetota; class Actinomycetes; order Micromonosporales; family Micromonosporaceae; genus Actinoplanes; species Actinoplanes sp. ATCC 53533. Next base: position 30,175 of record NZ_QHHV01000158.1, read on the forward strand.
TCGCGCGGGTGCTGGCCGCGCCGGCATCCTTCCTCGACGCCGACGACTCCGAGCGGTGGCTGCGCGTGGTGGCCCTCAACGTCGCCCGCACCCGCTACCGCCGCCGGTGGCTCTTCGACCGGCTCGTCCGCGCGGGCCGGGTCGAGGCGGCCCCGCCGGCCGTGCCGGGGCTGTCCGCCGACCGGGTGGCACTGCTGGCCGCGCTGCGCCGGCTGGCGCCGGCGACCCGCGAGGCGGTCGTGCTGCACCACCTGGCCGACCTGCCCGTCGGCGAGATCGCCGCCACGCTCGGCGTGCCGGTGGGCACGGTCAAGGCGCGGCTGGCCCGCGGCCGGGCCGCGCTCGCCCGCTTCCTCGCCGACGACGACCCCGCCCCGCTGCCCGAGGAGGCACGTCATGCGTGAATCGCAGTTCGAGGAGCCACGCATGCGTGCACCGCAGTTCGAGGAACTGCGCGCCTACGCCGACGACGCGGTCCGGCAGCCCGGCTTCGCCGACATCCGGCGGCGCGCGCGCCGGGTGCGCCGGCGCCGCACCGCCGCGTCGAGCGCCGCGGCGGCGGTCGCGGTGCTGGTCGTGACCGGCCTGGGGTACGTGGCCACGACCGGGTCGCGCGGCGGCTCGCCGGTCGCCGTCCCGACGCCGGCCACCAGCGCCGCCGACACCGGCTGGCCGCGGGTGACCAGCGTCGCGGCCACGGGAAGCAAAGACCTGTACGCGGTGGTGGAACGCTGCCGGGAGTGCGGCCCGCAGCTGTACGCCTCGCCGGACGCCGGCGCCACCTGGCAGCGGCGCCCGGTGCCGCCCGCGCCGGACACGTCGGACACTTCGGGCGACGTGCGAACCGCCCTGATCGTCGAGCTGGGCAACGGCATCCTCGCTTGGAAGGAAAGACGCTCGATCAAGCTGGAGGACTTGCGGACCTCGCCGTCGGGGACGACGGATGGTGGCCGGGGCCCGTCGGCGAATCAGGGGCTCTGGATCACGGTCGACGGCGGGCGGACGTGGCGCCGGGCCGCGATCGACCCGGAACCGGTGGCCGCTGTCCTGCCGGGGACCCGGCCGGTCGACTGCGGGCTGCTCGGGCCGGCGTCACCGTGCCGGATCTACGCGGTGAACCCGGTCAGCGGCCGGTTCGCGCCGCTGGCCGACCAGCCGCCCGGGATCACTGTCGAATCCGGGTGGGCGGGCCAGACGAGCGTGCCGCTCAGCGCCGGGTTGTGGGTGCCCGGCCTGGACCCGGCCACCCGCAAGCCGGCCGTGGCGGCAAGCTCCGACGGCGGCCGGACCTGGCGTACGCGCGTGTTCACCGACGGCGTAGCGGCCGAGGCGCACGACGGGATGATCGCGACGATGTACCTGCCGACGGTGGCGGCCGGCCCGAACGGGACGGCGTACGTGCTGACCTACCGCGCGGACCTCCGCAAGGACACCCACCGCACCACCGACGGCGGCGCGTCCTGGGTATCCGGCGACTCGGTGCCCGAGGTCCCGGACGCGGGCTTCGTCACCGCCGACGGCGGGCACGTCGTCAACACCGGCCAGGGATTCCTCGCCGACCGTGACGGTGGTGGCGGCTATGCCGCGGTCACCCTGCCCGGGTTCCCGGCCGAGCTGCGGCGGCAGGTCCCGATCGTGTCGCATCCGGCGGCCGGTCGCTACCTGCTGGCCCTGTCGCCGGGCCTGCTGCTCTCCGACGACGGCTGGAAATGGCGGCGGGTGGACACGCCGTAAGGCACACGCTGTAAGGCACACACCTCGTCCTTGACCAACGGACCGGCTTCTCGCCGCGCCCGGGCGCAAGCGTGCGCGCGATCCCCACTGTGGACAGGAGCACGTCTTGACGGTCGTTTCGCCGTGCGCGCCCGGCGGCCTCCGGGTGGTGGGGCTCGACGGGATGCGCGGTCTGGCCGCCCTGTATGTGGTGGTGCACCACTGCTGGCTGCTGACCTTCCCCGGCTACCCGGCCAACACCGGCCCGGGCTGGCTCGGCTGGCTGACCCACGGGCGCCTCGCGGTCGTCGCGTTCATCGTGCTGTCGGGCTTCTCGCTGGCCATCTCGCCGGCCCGCGACGGTTGGCGCCTCGGTGGCGCGCTCCGGTTCGCCCGGCGGCGGGCGCGCCGCATCCTGCCGCCGTACTGGGCGGCGCTGGCGGTCAGCCTCATGATCGCGAGCGCGGTGCCGTCCCTGCCGCTGAGCGCGCCGCCGACCGTCCGGTCGGTAGCCGTCTACGGCCTGCTGATGCAGGACTTCCTCGCGGCTCCGGCACCGAACGGCGCGTTCTGGTCGATCGCGGTGGAGGCCGGCCTGTACCTGGTGTTCCCGTTCCTGCTGCTGCTCCGCCGCCGCGCCGGCGCGACGGCGATGCTCGCCGCCGTCACCGTGCCGGTCATGCTGATCGGCCTGCTCCGCCCGGAGGTGTCCACAACAGACAAAACCACGGGGTACGCGCTGGAGCTCGCGCCGCTGTTCACCCTCGGCGTCCTGGCGGCCGGCATCGTCACCGCCCGCGACCGGATCCGCCGCCTGCCGTGGTGCCGGCTGGCCGCCCTGGCCGCCGCGCCGGTGCTGCTGCTGATGGCCGTCCAAGGCTCCGTCTGGACCGTGCGGCACTACTACTGGGTGGACCTCGCGGCCGGCCCGGCGATCGCCATGCTCCTGGCCGCGGTGGCTACCCGGCGCCCGGCCGGGCTGGTCCGGCTGCTGGACAGCGGGCCACTGCGCGCGCTCGGCGGCTGCTCGTTCAGCCTCTACCTGATCCATCTGCCGATCGTCGCGCTGATCAGCCGCCGGATCGTGGCGCCGCACGCCGGGCCGGGCCTGCCGGCATTCTGGGTCACGCTGGCGCTGGCGGTGCCGATCTGCCTGGTCGCGGCCCGGATGTTCGCGGCGGCCTTCGAAACCCCGTCGGCGGGGTCCCTCACGCGATGGCGCCGCAGCGATGGCTCTGCGAAGCCGGCGCAGGTCAGCGGGAGTGAGCGTGCCGTCAACATCCCACACCACCAAGCCGGCCGTGATCGTCACTCGTGAATCATCGCACCGCGTGCTCTTCCCTGCCGCACGGACGGCTCGGTCTCCGGCCGCCACGCGATCACGGGCCGGTCGGCCCGGCCGGCTCGCCGATGGTGAGGACGATCGCCCCCAGTCGTTGCTCGGTTTCGACCCGGCGGTGGGCAGCCGCCGCCTCCGTCATCGGGTAGACCCGGTCGACGATCGACTGGATCTCGCCGGCTTCGATCATCTCGGTGAGCGTTGCCAGGTCTTCCGTTGTTTCGGGGGCAAACGCCACAGTGACGGTCTTGTCGGTGAAGCGGGTGGTCAGCACCGAGCGGGCGAGCACCGACAGCCGGGGGTTTCCATTGAGGTAGCGACCGCCCGGGTTGAGCATGTCGACAAGACGGCGGTAGGGGCTCCCGGGGACCATGTCGAAGATGACGTCGAACCTTCGCCCGGTGGTCGTGACGTCGCCGGTGGTGTAGTCGAGGAAATCGCCGGCCCCGAGGGCTCGGACGAGGTCTTCCTTGATCCCGTGGTCGACCGCGGTGACCTGCGCGCCCATCGAGTGGGCGATCTGGACGGCATGGGCGCCGATGCTGCCGCCGGCCCCGTTGATCAGCACCTGCTCCCCGGGTTTGATGCTCGCGCGCCGCATGAAGTGCAGGGCGTTGAGCCCGCCGAGCGGGACAGCGGCGGCCTCGGCGAAGGTCATGGTCCGTGGCTTGGGTCCGATGGTGGCGCGGTCGGGCAGGGCGACGTATTCGCCGTAGGCGCCCTGGCGCAGGCCGGCGGAGCCGTAGACCTGGTCGCCGGGGGCGAAGCGGGTGACCCGCCCACCCACCGACACCACCTCACCGGCGAAGTACATGCCCAGGATGCGACGCCTCGGCCTGCTGATTCCCACCGCGACCCGGAGCGGCAGCCAGAACCATTTCACCGAATACCGGAAGCTCCTGAGCTCACAGTCGCCTTTGGTCGCCTCGGCCGCCCGCACCCTGATCAGGACGTCCTGGTCGCCCGGGACGGGCATGGGCACGTCGGCCAGTCGCAGGACCTCAGGCCCGCCGTAGCGGGTGTAGGTGACGGCCTTCATGAAGCCCATCGGACCGAACCCCTTTCCCAGGTTGCCTGAGATGCGGCATCCGGCGTCGGCGATGCGGCGACCTGGCCGCAACGATACGGTCGTGCCTGCCGGATCCGTTCCAGCCGTGCCGAACCGCAACCAGAGTACGGGTGAGCTTCCACCGCCTCGTAGCTCTGGCCGGAATTGAATCACGGTTTCGGTTGCACTATGTCAATGCGGGAAGAGTCTCATTGCGTGCTGGCAGACTGCTATCTAGCCAAAATTTTGAAGAGTGAATGAATGCGGCTGAGCTCGCATTCGGGAGGCACACTGGCGGAAAAGCGCTCCGGGAGTCGAGATGAGAGCTTCGGATTCTCCGAACCTGAAGGATCACGACAGAAGCACCTTCCGTCGACTGCTCGTGTTGATGATCGCTGCATTCGCCTTCGCGCTGGCCTTGGTCGGCGTGCTCTTGATCCCACTCATCCTGGGACGCTTGTTCACCTCGGAGGGCGACTATTCCCGGATCAGCGACATCGGCCAGGCGTACGGGGCTGCCTCGGCGGTGATCTCGGCTGTTGCTCTCGGCGTGGTGGTCCTTGGGCAGTATCGGCAGGCCCACCGCGCTCGGCTGCAGGCCCTTTTCGACATGACCGACGAACTGGTGCAGTTGGCTATGGACGAGCCCATGTACCGGCAGTGCTGGGGAGCCCGGATGGCGCCGGATGAGATAGACGAGGCGTTGTTCTACTACTGCAACCGGATGATCAAGTCGTGGAAGATCGCCTGGGAGCTGAGGGATCTGTCCGAGGCGCAGGCGCGTGCCTACCTGGGGAGCTTCTTTCAGAGCGAGATCCCTCGACTGTTCTGGCACCAGCACGGCCAGTGGCAGATGCGGGCCAGGCTGACCAATCGGCGGGGGCGCTTTGTCGTAGTGATCAACGAGGAGTATTTGCGGGCCATCCATGCGGGCCCGCCGACGCGAACCCGCGAATTCTGTCAGCCGAGTCGGCGGCGGGCCAAGCCTCCGCGGCGGCATCTCGTCGATGCGGACGATATCAACGACCGCCCGACGGCGCCCTGATCAATCCTGTACGGAGTGGAAGTCGCCGGCCTTGACTCGGTCGACAAAACCCCGCCAGACCTGCTTCGAGAAGGTCAACGAGAGCTCCGAACGCTGTGAATTTCGCAGGCCGACCGCGTCGCCGAGGTCGGCGATCTCGACGCAGTGATGGTCGCTGACGCAGCGGGCGCTGCGGCGCCAGACGGCGCGGGGCAGCTCGGGCATGTCCACGGACTCCTAACGCCGAAACAGCAAGCGCCGCTACCCTACGGGATGTCCGATCATGGAGTGGTCCGTTCCCACGGCCTCGTTTGGGGGACATCGCGGCGGCCTTCGAGACCCGTCCCGGTGGCGCCCTACCGGCGACCAGGTCATGGCGTGTGCTGCCCGCCTGCTGGGACGCTCGCATGCCGTCGGCCGGGCTTCTCGGCTATATTTCGGCTGTTCCCGGGGGATGGGTGTGCGGAGCTTGGCGACGGAGTGGGACGGTTCGGACCAGCCCTCACTGACCCATGCCGCGAGCGTCGCCGATCTGGCCCTGCGGTTGCGCTGGCTGCGACGCCGTCAGGCGCATCAGCGCGGTGCTGCCCCGCTGACCTATCGCGAGCTGGCCGCCCGGACCGGCTGGTCGCACGGCATCATCGGGGCATATCTCACCGGCAAGGTCCTGCCGCCCACCGACCGTCTCGACATCCTGGTGCGGCTGCTGGGCGCCACCGCGGCCGAGCAGGGCGCTCTGGCCACCGCCCGGGACGGGGTGGAGGAGCTGCTGCGTGCCGGTGCCGCCCCGGCGCGGGTGGTTCCCCGTCAGCTGCCCGGTGGGGTTGCCGGGTTCACCGGCCGCGAGGCCGTGCTCGACCGGCTCGACGAGTTGCTGGATGCGGCCACCGAGGGCGCTGTGATCGCGGCCGTGTCCGGCACGGCGGGGGCGGGCAAGACCGCCGTGGCCGTGCACTGGGCCCGTCGGGTCGCGGAGCGGTTCCCCGACGGCCAGTTGTACGTCAACCTGAGGGGCTTCGCCGCCGCCGGGTCGGCGATGACGCCGGCCGAGGCCATCCGGATGTTTCTCGACGCGCTCGGCGTGCCGCCGCTCGGCATTCCGGCCGGGCAGGACGCCCAGGTGGGCCTCTACCGCAGCCTGCTGGCGGACCGGCAGATGCTGGTCCTGCTGGACAATGCCGCCACGGCCGACCAGATCCGTCCGCTGTTGCCCGCCGCGCCGGGCTGCCTGGCCCTGGTCACCAGCCGCGACCAGCTCACCAGCCTGGTCGCGAACGAGGGCGCCCACCCCATCAGGCTGGATCGGCTCAGTCCCGCCGAAGCCCGCCAGTTGCTGGCCACCCGCCTCGGCGCGGCCCGGGTGGAGGCGGAGCCGGCCGGGGTGGAGGACATCATCGCAGCCTGCGCCCGGCTGCCGTTGGCCTTGGTGGTGGTGGCCGCCCGTGGCGCCGTCCATCCCAGCTTTCCCCTGACGGCGCTGGCCGGCGAGCTGCGCGAGAACGACGGCGGCCTGCGGGTGTGGCACGGGGGAGACGCGGCCGCCGACGTCCGGGCGGTGTTCTCGTGGTCTTATCTGCGGCTCGGGCCGCAGGCCGCGCGGATGTTCCGGCTGCTGGGTCTGCACCCCGGCCCGGACATCGGCGAGGCCGCCGCGGCGAGCCTGGCCGGGGTTCCGGCCGCCGAGGCGCGGCAGGCGCTGGCCGAGCTGGTGCGCGCGAGCCTGCTCGACGAGCACGTGCCCACCCGGTACGCCTTCCACGACCTGCTCCGGGTGTACGCCGCCGAACTCGCCCACACCGTCGACTCGGCGGCCGAGCGGGACGATGCGATCGACCGTTCGCTGGACCACTACCTGCAGACCGGGCACCGTGCCGCCATCCTGCTGAATCCGCACTGCTATCCGCCGGTCATCGCGCCGGTCCGGCCCGCGGTTACGCCGAAGCGGCTGATCGACGGGGCCGAGGCGCGGGCCTGGTTCGACGCCGAGCATCGCGTGCTGGTCGCTGCCGTCGACTTCGCCGGGTCCACCGGGCGAGACGTCCACAGCTGGCAGATCGCCTGGAGCCTGGTGGACTATCTGGACCGGCGGGGGCACTGGCTGGACTGGGTCGCGGTCCTGACGACCGCCCTGGCCGCCGCCCGCCGCGCGGCCGACCTGCCCGGGCAGGCGCTCACCTGCCGGCACCTCGGCCGCGCCTACGTCCGGCTGCATCGATTCGACGAAGCCGACGCACCCACGCGGGTGGCCCTGGAGATCTACGAGCAGCTCGGAGATGACAGCGGACAGGCCAACATCCACGGAAATCTCGGCTATCTCGCCGAGCAGCAGTCCCGCCACCGCGATGCGATCAAGCCCGCCGAACGGTCGCTCGAGCTCTTCCGGATCGCGGGGGACCCGCGCGGCGAGGGCATCGCCCTCAACAACCTGGGCTGGTATCACCTCCAGCTCGACGACTGCCTGCTGGCCCTCGACTATTGCCAGCAAGCGCTGGCGTTGCAGCGTCAGGTCGATGACCGGGCGAGTATGGCGATCACCTTGGACAGCATCGGCTATGCCCGGTATCGGCTCGGCCAGTTCGGGCCGGCCAAGGACGCCTACCAGGAAGCGTTGCGGCTGAGCCGCGAGGTCGGCGACCGCTACTACGAGGCCGACACCTTGGTGCACATCGGAGACACCCAGCATGCCGCCGGCGAGCCGGAGGCCGCCCGCCGGACCTGGCATCAGGCGCTGTCCATCTTCGACGAGCTCGGCCATCCCGACGCCGCGCAGCTCCGGGAGCGGCTCGACCACCTCGGCGCGTGATCGGGTTTTCTCCCCCGTTCGTGCCACTCGGCCACCCGCACCCATCGACCCCGGGCGCCGCTCCGAAGTCCCGACAGAAGCCGGCCGGACGGCCGGGGCACTGAGGGAGGAACCTGATGCGTTCGAGAGTAGGAACGGTCAAGCGGGTGTCGCTGGCCGCGACCGCCCTGGCCGCGGGAGCGGCGATCGTCGCGGTAGCGACGGGGACGGTCTCGATCGGTACGCCGTTCTCGGGCGCCGACGAGCCGGCGACCGAGCTTGTCGGGGCGAAGAGCACGGCGGGTGACGGCTACGGCAACCGCGGTGACCTCTTCGTCGTCACCCAGGACAACCGCCTCTACCGGTTCGACAAGCTGGGCACCGGCCGGCAGGAGCTCAACGTGGCCATCACCGGCCTCGCCGGCGGCGAGCGCCTGCTGGGCATCGACACCCGGCCGGCGAACGGCCAGTTGTACGCCGTCGGCAGCACCGGCCGGCTGTACGTGATCGACCCGATCAGCGGCGCGGCCGGCCCGGTCGGCGCCCCGTTCGCGACCGCGCTGTCCGGCAAGCGGTTCGGCGTCGACTTCAACCCCACCGTCGACCGGTTGCGCATCGTCAGCGACACCGGGCAGAACCTGCGCATCGACCCGACAACCGGTGCGGTGGCGGGCGTCGACACCGCACTGAGCCGCAAGGGTGTGACGGCCGCCGGCTACACCAACAGCGTCGCGGGCGCCACCTCGACCGCCCTGTACGACATCGACAGCACCAAGGACAGCCTGGTGCTGCAGGGCACCAAGCCCGGCGTCACCCCGGTCGTCTCGCCGAACACCGGCATGCTCTTCCCGGTCGGCCGGCTCGGCATCGACGTCGTGGGCCTGGACGGCTTCGACATCGTGGGCGCCGCCAAGGGCGCGACGTTCCGCGAGGCGGACTACACCGCGCTGGCCGCGGTCCGGATCAAGGGCGGCGACGGCACCCGGCTGGTCCGCGTCGACCTGCGCAGCGGCCGGGCGACCGCCAAGGCGAAGCTGCCCGGCACCGTCGTCGGCATCGCCGCCTCGGCCGGCGCTCCGGTCACGGTCTACGCCACCACGGCCAGGAACGACCTGGTGAGCTTCGACCGCGACACCCTGCGGATCCGTGCGCAGCGGCCGATCACCGGGCTGGCGTCCGGTGAGAAGGTGCTGGGCATCGACGTGCGGCCGGCGAACGGGCAGCTGTACGCGCTCGGCAGCACCAACCAGATCTACACGGTCAACCCGGGGACCGCGGCCGCCACCGCGGTGGGCACCCCGTTCAGCCCGGCCGCGTACGGAAATGGGGTGGGTCTTGATGTGAACCCCGTGGTCGACCGGCTGCGCGTGGTCACCTCGACCGGGCAGAACCTGCGCCTCGTCCCCGACACCGGGGCCGTGGCGGGCGTGGACAAGCCGCTGGCGTACGCCGCCGGCGACCGGAACGCCGGCACCAAGCCCAAGGTGGCGCACGCGGCGTACACCAACAACCGGGCGGGCACGGCGAGCACGATCCTGTATGACGTCGACACCGGCACCGACGCGCTGGCGGTCCAGAACCCGCCGAACGACGGCACCCTGCGCACCACCGGCAAGCTGAAGCTGAACGTCGACAGCGCCGGCGGTTTCGACATCGCGGCCGACGGGGACGCCATCGCGGCGTTCTCCCGCTCCGGCGGCAGCCGGATCTACTCGGTGAACCTGACCACCGGCAAGGCCCGGCTCATCGGCAAGCTCGGCCGGGGCAGCGTCCTCACCAGCCTCACCGTCGCCCCGCGCGGCGTGTGACGCCCGTACCCCCGGCACAGCCCGCCCCGGCCCTCCGCGGAGGGCCGGGGCGGCGCGGGTGCCGGGTGGCCGTCAGCGGAATGTCCTCGATTGGACATCCACCCCGTGTCCGCTTGGCGACTGCACGATGGCCGCCGTGGCTGCTGGTGACGACAGTGAAGCATGGCAGTCGCATTGCACTGTTCCGGCGATGGTTCCGGTGTCACGGACTGGATCAGCAACGTCACCCGGATCACGCCGGCGCCCGGAGAGGATCCCCGGCCGTGGCTGACGCCGATCGCGTCCGGCAACGACCGCCTGCTGACCTTCCTGCACGAGGCCACGCACAACTGGTGCTTCAACTCGGCGGTGGTCCACGCGCAGATGTACGTGGCCGGGCGCGCCGAACTCAACGCCATGGCGTACCTGATGCTCCAGGACGAGCCGGATCCGGCGCAGCGCGCCGCACCGGGCAAGGCGTCGCCCACCCTGATGTTGCAGCTGCTGGGCCAGGCGGTCCGCGCCCTGGTCGGTGATCCGCGCCCGCGCCTGGGCGGCACGGTGCGGACCGTACGGGATCAGCTCGGCCTGCACATCCACGACGACGTCATCCGGCTGGAGGCCGTCAGCGAGCTGTTCCGGCCGCTCGCCGAGGGGCTCGCCCTGTTCGCCGAGTACGACGCGGTGTCCCGGTTCGCCAGCCGGGCCTGGAGCCCGCTGCCGCTGGCGGTCGCGTGGAACTTCGGGGGCCCGGAGCGTTTCGCGGAGCAGGGGGAGCGCGGCTTCATCGAGCCCTTCTCCACCACGATGATCGCCAGTCAGATCCTCTACGACGCCCGCCTGAGCGAGTGGGCCGTCACCACCAAGGCCTCGCTGCTGCGGGCACCCTTCCGCAGCACGGGCGGCGGTTACCTGCCCGGCTACCTCGCGGTCAAGAGCATGTGGCGCAACCTCTTCCGGCAGGACCCGCGGCTGTACGGGGAGTCCGACATGGTGCTGACCTACGTGCGGAACTTCTTCTTCGAGGACCTGGACCTGGCCGCCGAACTCCTGGCGCCGCCGATCAACAACTGCGTGCTGAGCACGAACCGGCTGCTCGGCCGCTTCAACGCCAGGATGAGCGAGTTCTTCGAGGCCACCCCGGCGGACCTCACCGCCTTCGAGGACGCGCTGGACAGCGCTGGTCCCGTCGAGGGGGCGGGGATGCTGCGCACGCCCGGCCAGCATCACGAGGCGCGCAGGCTGATCCAGGAACGGATCGACGACTTCCGGTCCAGCCCGGCCGCGCGGATCAGCGACTTCGCGCTGCACCACGCCGTCGACAGCCTCAACTCGCTGATGGCCCTCCGCCGGTTCGTGACCATCATGTCGGTCGAGGTGGACGTCGACGAGCGGGGGACGGTCACCTGGCAGGGCCACCAGATCCTCACCGTCGCCCCCGACGACCTGGTCCACCCGGGAAAGGGCGCGCACACCCTGGACATCCTGCTCGGCATGTCGGGCGATCAGGCGCTGAGCCGGGTCGCGGCGATCAGCCGCGGCGACGAACTGCACTCCGTCACCGTGGTCCTGGGGTCGCCGGAGCAGAAGCAGGCGCTGCGTGACTCGCTGTCGACGTCCTTCGCCTCCCGCGAGCAACGGGAATCGATGGCCCGCAACCTCCAGTTCACCGCGGACACCATCGTCGCGGAGGACTGGGGCCTGCGGATGAACCGGGATCACGTCCGGGAGCACCTGAGATCCGTCGTCGACAAGGTCTATCACGACATCGCGTTGCGATACAGCTCCGGATACGACGCGATGGACCGGTGCTCGGAACTGATGGCCGACCACGGGCTCCGGCCGCTGCTCGGCTCGACCGAGACCCTGCGGCAGGTGGCGCTCCTCGGCCTGGCGGCCAGCATGAATTCCTACCGCGACGAGCTGGAGAAGCATTTCCAGCGGCGCGGGCTGGACTTGCCGTCCCTGCTGACTACGCTGAATCAGCGCTGGGAGGAGCACGGGTTCCCGCCGCGGGTGCACGAGTCCCCCGGCAAGCGGGAAGTCCTGGTCCCCTTCCTCTGACCGGCACGGAGGTGACGCCCATGCGACGCCACGCTGTTCTGCGGGTCGACGGCCTGCACGGCATCGAGCTGGACGAGCTGACCGAGGCCGTGCCGCCCGACTCGGTGGAGACCGTCGAGGGCCCGGAGCGGTCGGTCACCCACTACGGCGAGCTGACGCTGATCACCGTGGCGCTCGTCGCGAGCGGCGCCGCGATCCAGGCGCTGTCGGCCTGGCTGTCCCGCCGGGCGGCGCGCAACCAGGTCGAACAGGGCTTCACCATCGTCGTCGAGCCCGGCGGCACGGTCCGGATCGAGCTGGCCAACCTGGCCACGCCCGCCGGCGGGCAGGCGCGGCCGTCCACCGCCGAGGAGATCGCGCAGTCCATCGCGGAGGCCATCACTTCGGCCGTGAAGTGAGGACGGCTACGCACCGGTCCGATGCTCCGCCGGTTCGGCCGGTTCGGCCAGGATCTGGACGTCCCACGGCCCGAGCAGCAGCTCCGCGCCGGCGTCCAGCCGGTCGCCGGTGAGCACGTTGCGGACGGCGGCCGGCAGCGTCACCGCCGCCGGATTCCAGGACCAGTTGTGCACGATGCGCACCCGGCGCCCGTCCGGTGCCGTCGCGCCGGCGGCCGTGACGCTCTCCGGTAGGTCCCGCCAGTCGCCGCCGCGGCGGGGGACCAGCCAGTCGCAGAGGGCCCGGGCGAACGGCTGGTTCGGCACCGTGCCGAGATAGCTGATGCGGCCCCGGCCGTGCGGGTGGGTGGTGGCGGCCGGCCACCGTCCGAAGTGCGGATGGGAATATCCGGCGAGGACCTCGGCTCCGGTGGTCTCCAGCGCGTCGGCCCAGCGCTCGGCCGCCGCGTCCGGCGGCAGGACCAGCGACGAGCCGGGCGCGGCACGCACGGGCAGGGGATCGGCCAGGTTGCTGAACTCGTCGTAGCCGACGCCCGCGGCCGCCGCGATGCCGGCGGGCGCGGTCCGGGTGCGGACCCGGGCCTGCTCGTCGGCATATCCGGTACGCGGTCCCAGCACCAGGTGGCCACCGGCGGCCGCATAGCCGACGAGCCAGTCGATCGTGGCGTCGTCGGCGAGGTACAGGCCGGGAACGATCAGGACGGGGTGCCGCGCGGCGGTCTCGCCGGGGGGCCGCTCGACGAGCCCGCGGCTGTGCAGGATGCGCACGTTCAGTCCCGCGTCGAAGGCCCCCCGGTAGAACGGGTCGAAGATCCCCCGGTACGCGTCGTAGTCCGGGCCACCGTCGGGCTGCGCCAGCGCCGGGTACTTCTGCATCAGCCACTTGCTCGGCGCCGAGTAGACCATCGCGATCTCGGCGTCCGGTGTCAGCCCGGCCACCAGGTCGCCGGCGGCCTCGAACTCGGCGCCCAGCCGCGCCAGCTCGCGGTAGGTGCGCCCGGGGCGGCCGCTGTGCGGCAGGATCCCGCCCCAGTAGGTCTCGGTGCCGAACGGCAGGGTGTTCCAGTGCCAGTATTCGATCATGCGGGCGCCCCGGGAGACCAGCGCCCAGGCGGCCTGGCGCCACTGTCCGTCGTAGGCGGGACGGCTGTCCCAGGGGTAGCCGATGTGCATGGCGTTGGTCTCGGTGACCAGGAACGGTTCCTGCCGGGAGGAGAACATGCGGTCGGCGCTCAGGTAGAGCGCCCAGGTGCCGGACGTGGTCCAGTTCTGCGCCGCCGCACGGCGATCCGGCAGTTCCAGCGCGTCCTGCATCGTGTAGTAGGGATTGCCCGCGATGACGTCCAGCCGGTCGGCGAGCCGGTCGTCCTCCACGGCCGGCCGCTCGTAGGACAGGCAGGTCGTGACGAACTGCTCCGGCCGGGCGTACTGCCGGACGATGTCCGCCTGCCAGCCGATGAACTCGGTCGTCTGGTCGGCCTGGAACTGGCGCCACGCCACGTCGTACTGGGGCTGCAGGTTGCCGTCGGGGGTCCACAGGTCGGCCCAGGTGGACAGCCGGTGCGACCAGTAGACGAGCCCCCACTCGCGGTTGAGGTTCTCCACGTCGCCGTAGGTCTGCCGCAGGTGGTCGACGAAGCGCTGGAAGACGCCGTGATTGTGCAGCAGTTCGTTGCCGGGTTCGTTGTCGACCTGGAAGCCGATCACGGCGGGGTGGGCCGCGTACCGGGCGACGATCTTGCGGACCACCCGCTCGGCGTGGAAGCGGAACGCCGAGTGGGTGAAGTCGACCTCCTGGCGCGCGCCCCAGCCGATCCGCTCGCCGGTCCGCCGCTCGCCGGCTATCTCCGGGTAGTGCCTGGCCAGCCACGGCGGTACGGCGTACGTGGGGGTGCCGAGCACGACCGAGATGCCCCGCTCGTGGGCCGCGTCCAGCACCGGCTCGAGCCAATCGAGGTTGAACACGCCGTTCTCGGGCTCCCAGGTCGACCACACCGACTCACCGACCCGGATGACCGAGAATCGCGCCTCGGCCATCAGATCGAGGTCTTCCTTCAGGCGGTCGGTCTGCTGGTATTCGTGGTAGTACGCGGCGCCGAACAGCACGCGCGGAGGCAACTGCTCCACCATGGACACACTCCCAGTGCTTGAGGTTCGAGACTTCTCGGGTGTTGCCCGGCTACTCCTTGACACCGCCGGTGGTCAGACCGGACTGCCAGTAGCGCTGCAGCAACAGGAAGGCCGCGATCAGGGGGATCACCGACAACAGGGAGCCGGTGACGACCAGGGCCAGCAGGTCGCCGGTCGACCCGCTGCCGCCCACCGACTGCGACGACCACGAGGCGAGCCCCACGGTGATCGGGTACAGCGCCGGGTCGTTCAGCATGATCAGCGGGAGGAAGTAGTTGTTCCAGGTCGCGACCAGGGTGAACAGCAGGACGGTGACGAGTCCCGGCACCAGCGAGCGCAACGCGACCCGGAAGAAGATCCGGAACTCGCCCGCGCCGTCGATCCGCGCCGCCTCGATGATGCTGTCGGACACCGCGTCCTGCGCGTAGATGCGCATCAGGTAGAGCCCGAACGGGCTGACCAGCGACGGCAGGATGATCGCCCAGGGCGTGTTGACCAGGCCCACCTTGCTGAACAGCAGGTACGTCGGGATGGCCAGCGCGGTGGTCGGCACCATGATGGAGCCCAGCACCATGCCGAAGAGGCTGTTGTTGCCGCGGAACTTGTACTTGGCGAAGCCGTAGCCGCCGAGGGCGCTCAGCAGCGCCGCGCCGCCGGCGCTGACCAGCGCGTAGATGATCGTGTTGAGCATCCACCGGGAGTAGACGCCGCCGTCGTAGGTGAACGTCTTGCCGATGTTGGAGAACAACGACACGTCGTCGCTGAACCACAGCCCGAAGGTGGAGAAGAGGTCGGCTGTGCTCTTCGTCGACGCGACGACGAGCCAGAACAGCGGCAACAGGAAGTAGATCAGCAGGGCCAGCATGCCCAGGGTGAGGAGATTGCTGCGCCGCGTGGTGCTCATCGCCGGCTCCTTCGGCTGGTCACGAACAGGACGGCGGACGAGGCGACGACGATGACGAGGCCGAGCAGGAAGGACACCGCCGCGGCGTAGTTCACCTCCTGGCCGGTGAAGGCCAGCGTGTAGGCGTACAGGTTGGGGGTGTAGGCGCTGTCGATGGCGCTCGGCGACAGGCGTTGCAGCAGGTTCGGCTCGGCGAAGAGCTGGAAGCTGCCGATCACCGAGAAGATCAGGCAGAGCAGCAGCGCGGGCCGCAGGGCCGGGATCTTGATGTTCCACGCGATCCGCAGCGGGCCGGCGCCGTCCACCGCGGCCGCCTCGTACAACTCGGTGGGCACGGTGCGCAGGGCGGCGTACAGAATGATCATGTTGTAGCCGGTGAACTCCCAGGTGACGATGTTCCCGATCGAGCCGAGAATGAGGCCCGAGCTGAGAAAGTCCGGCCCGGTGCCGCCGAACGTGTCCGCCAGTTGCGCGAAGGGGCCGAAGTCGCGGCCGTACAGGTAGCCCCACATCAGCGTGGCGACCACCGCCGGCACCGCGTAGGGCACGAAGATGCCGAGCCGGAACACCTTCGCGAAGCGCAGCAGCCCGCTGTCGATCGCGAGGGCCGCCAGCACCGCCACCGCCAGCATGATCGGCACCTGGACCAGGAAGAACTTGGCGACCCGGACGGAGCCGGAGATGAGGCGCTCGTCGCCGAGGGCGCGGGTGTAGTTGTCGAAGCCGGCGAACACGGTGCCGCCGATGAGTTGCTCCCTGAAGAAGCTCAGGTAGGCCGCGTACGCCAGCGGCAGGATGAGGAGGGTGACGAAGATCAGGAGAAACGGTGCCACGAAGAGGTATCCGCTGTTGGCGTGGTTGACGCGACGGCGGCGAACCCCCGGCAGCCCGGGCGAGATGCTCACGGTACTTGCCCTTCTTCGGGAGGATGCGGGGTGCCGGCTCCCGGACCCGACGGCCCGGGAGCCGCAGCGTCAGCTCGTTTCGACCTTGAAGCCCTGATTGCCGGCGTAGTCCGTGATCCGTTTCTGCCACGCGTCGAGCGCGCCGCCGACGTCACCCTTGTCGGCGAAGGACTTCCCGACGGTCTCGTCCCAGTCGTTGACCGCCTGGTCGAGGAACGGCGGCCACTGGAACTGGGGGTCCACGGTGGAACTGATCTCGGAGAAGACCTGGTTGACGGCCTGGCCGCCGTAGAAGGCGGGCTTCTGCCCGGTGAAGGAGGCGTCCGCCAGCAGGGCCTTGGTGGCGGGGAAGAGGAACTGCTCGCTCGCGAACATCTTCGTCGACGCCGGATCGGTGTTGAGGAACTCGGCGAACTTGGCGGCCGCGATGGGGTTCTTGGTGCCAGTGACGACCGCGCTGGTCGATCCGCCCCAGTTACCGGAGGCCGGCTTGCTCGCGTCCCACTGCGGCAGCGGCGCCGCGCGCCACTTGCCCGAGGTGCTCGCGGCGCTGCCGGTGAGGAAGACCGGGCCCCACGCCGCCGTCAGCCAGGTGGCGTACTTGCCCCGGTTCAGGGACTGGTACCAGGCGTCGGTGAAGTCCGGGTCCGCCGAGACGGCGCCGCTCTTGATCAGCTTTTCCCAGTAGGCGCCGACCTTCTTCGAGGCGGCGTCGTTGACGTTGATCTTCACCGACTCCGGCCCGGTGGTGGCGAACGGCTTCGCGCCGGCCTGCCAGAGCATGCCCATCCAGACGCCGTTCTGGTTCGCGGCGAGGTTGGTCATGGTCACGCCCGGGTCGGCGGCGTGCAGCTTCTCGGCGGCGGCGGCGAACTCGTCCCAGGTCTTCGGCGGGGCGATCTGGTGCTTGTCGAAGATGTCCTGGCGGTAGAGCATGCCCATCGGGCCGGTGTCCTGGGGATAGGCCCAGACCTCACCGTTGGCGCCGGTGACCTGGCCCCACGTCCAGTCGACGAACTTGTCCTTGTGCGTGTCGGCGCCGTAGGCCCGCAGATCGACGAGGCTCTTCGTGATGGAGAAGGTCGGGATGTACTGGAACTCGATCTGCGCCACGTCGGGTGCGCCGGTGCCGGCCTTGAGGGCGGTGCGCAGCTTGGTGTACTGGGGCTCGCCCTGCCCCGCGTTGACGACCTTCACCTTGATCGCCGGATACTTCTGCTGGAACAGGTCGACCTCCTTCTGGATGTTCGGCACCCAGGTCCAGAAGGTCAGCTCGGTGGGGGTCTGCAGGGCCTTGTCGATGTCGGCCTGCGAGGCCACGGCCGGGGCGGTTGTCGCGGTGTCGGAGTCGCCGCCGCCGCAGGCGGTGGCCAGGACCGTGGTGAAGGCGAGGGCGCCGGCCAGCAAAGCCCGTCTCCCGACCGTTTTTGGCTGTATCTGGATCACGTTGTAAACTCCTCGGTGGCATTGCTCCGGCCATGGCAGTGGCGGAGCGGCTGTTCTATGACGGGTGTATTTCCGTCGAGGTGGCGGCTTTCGCCGTCACCTCGACGGTGCCGCGGTGGACGATCTGATGACCAGTCGCGGTGTCGATGTGTCGTCGCCGGGCCCCTCGTCGGCGGGGTTCTCGATCACGCGCACCAGCCGGGTGAGACCGTTTCTGGCCATGGTGTCGAATTCCTGCGCGACGGTGGTGAGCGACGGCACCAGGTAGGCCGCGCTCGGGATGTCGTCGAAGCCGACGACGCTGACGTCGCCGGGCGTGGACAGCCCGGCCTCGTGCAGGGCGCGGATCACCCCGATGGCCATGTCGTCGTTGCCGACGAACACGGCGGTCAGGTCGCGATCCCGCGCGAGCTCCTGCCCGGCGCGGTAGCCGGACTCGGGGGTCCAGTCGCCTTCGAGGTAGGGCCGCTCCTCGGCGCCGGCGACCTTCAGCGCGCGCCGCCAGCCGTCGACCCGCCCCCGCGCCGACCACCACCGCTGCGGGCCGGCCACGTGCCGGACCGTGCGGTGTCCCAGGGAGAGCAGGTGCTCGGTCGCCACCGCCCCGGCGGCGGCGTTGTCCTCCTCCTCGCCGACGGTGATCAGCCGGGGCGCGCGCAGCCCGGGAAAGTGACCCAGGCTCAGGACGGGGACGTCCACGGCGAAGGACACGTCGCCCATGTCGATCGGCTCGGAGATGACAACGCCGTCCACCCCCTGCTCCAGCAGCGCGTCGACGGCGGAGAGCACCTCGGCCGGGTCGTCCTCGAAGGTGTTGGCCAGGCTCAGTGCGTAGCCGGTGCTGTGCGCGGCGCGTTCGAGGGCGACCAGCAGCGACGACGGCCCGTACAGGGCGGAGCCGAGGGCCACCACGCCGATCCGTCGCGAACGGCCGGACAGCAGCGTGCGTGCCGCGTTGTTGCGGCGGTAGCCGAGCTCGGCCGCCGCTTGCAGCACCCGCCGCCGCACGTCGTCCTTGACGTGCGGCTCCTCGTTCATGACCCGGGAGACGGTCTTCTGCGAGACGCCGGCCAGCCGGGCCACATCCGTGCTGCTGGCCCGGGCGGGGCGAGCGGGACGGGACGCTGGAGTGGCACCTGAGGACTCGGACATGACGCTCCCGGACTCTGGGTTGACTACGTAGTCTTTGACTACGTAGTCGGAGTCTCTACGCCGGCATTCCCCATGTCAAGGGCAGATGAACCGCAGGTTACGAACCTGATACCGGAGGTCAGCCCCGGTTCGGGCCGGACCGGGGCTTCAGCCCTCCTCGAAGATCGCGCTCCAGCCGATCGCCCCACCGCAAATCAGAACAATCGCCATCATCGCTCCCATGAGTAGCCGCCGGTACACGGTGACCCGGAAGGCGAATCGACGCCGTACCTCCGAGTCCGGCCACGTGCTGACGCCCTCAAGCCTGGTCCGCCACCCGGGGGTGGCGGACAGGACGATGCCGATGTCCCGCATCTCCGGCTTTCCGAGGACGAGGACCGGGGTGTCCGCCGGGGCGGTTTCCTCGACCACCGTCAGTCCTTCGTCGCCCACGCCGAGGGCGAGGTCCGCTACCGACACATGGCCGTCAGCCTGGAGCTGCCGCAGGTGCAGCCACCCGGCGGCGTCGGACCGGCCGGCGATGCCGATCCGCTCGTTGACAGTCAGCGTGGTCAGCGTCGGGATCGTGTAGCCGAGGCGTTTGTCGGCCAGATCGTTTCTCAGCCAGACGACGGTTTCCGGATCACCGGGATCGACCAGCGGGATTCCGCTGTCCGGCGAGGTCGCGGTGTGCAGAACTTTGACGATGAACTCCATGCCGGCATCACCCTGCGGCCGGGTCCTGCCCGCCGTCACCTGATACCAGGCGCAGCCCGTCGAGGACAGGGGAGCCGTCACCGTTCCGGCGCCGGTGCGGGCCTCGAGCACGACCCACTCGGGCAGCTCCCGCAGGTCGTTGAGGGCGCGGACCGTCAGTCGCGGCGCGTCGACAAGCCGCCGGTATTCCTTGCGGCCCTGGACGTACCAGGGCCAGATGAAGGCGATGGCCGAGCCGGCGGCAACCAAGATCGCAATGATGAACATCGGGCCCCCTCGCTGCCTACGGTAACGAAGCGGTCGGCAGGCTCCAGATCGGATCGTTGGCGGGGTACGGGCGGTCCACGGGCACCGGTACAGTTCCGGGCATGTCCCAGGACGCGGCTAGGGTGGTGGCCGGCCGTTACGCGTTGGTGCGGCAGCTGGGCCGGGGCGGGATGGGAGTCGTGTGGCAGGCCCGCGACGGGTTGCTCCACCGCGATGTCGCGATCAAGGAGATCCACCTCCCCTCCACCGGCGACAATCCCGCGGATCCGCTCATCCGGCGGGCGCTGCGGGAGGCGCAAGCAGCCGCTCAGCTTCGCCACCCGGGCATCATCACGGTGCACGACGTGGTCACCGATGACGGGCGGCCATGGATCGTCATGGAGCTGGTCGGCGGCCGTTCCCTGGCCGAGGCCATTCGAGCGCAGGGTGTGCTGTCCGCGTGGCAGGCTGCCGAGATCGGGCTGCGAGTGCTGGACGCGTTGCGTGCGGCGCACCGGCACGGCATCCTGCATCGCGATGTCAAGCCGGCCAACATCCTCCTCGACGAAGACCGGGTGGTGCTGACCGACTTCGGCATCGCCGCCGTCGACGGCGCCACCATGCTGACCGCGACCGGGCAGATGGTGGGCTCACCGTCGTACCTGTCGCCCGAGCGGATCAACGGCCGGCCGGCGACGCCGGCCGCCGATCTGTGGGCACTGGGCGTGACCCTGTACGCGGCGGTGACCGGCCGCCCGCCATTCCACGGCGAGGACACCCAGGCCACCCTCGCCGCCGTGCTCACCAGCCAACCCAAACCGCCCGCCCACGCCGGGCAGCTGTGGCCCGTCATCAAGGGACTGCTGGCCAAGGACGCCGACCAGCGGCTCACCGCCGACCGGGCAGCACCCCTGCTGGCCATCGCGGCGCAGCCGCCGGAAACCCCGACGTCCTCGCGGCGGCGGCGACGACGCCGGTTCACACCGGACACCATCGACGCCACTCTCGTCGCCCCGCCACCCACCATCGCGGCGCCGACGGATCTCCAGCCGGCACCGACGGATCTCCAGCCGGCACCGACGGATCTCCAGCCGGCACCGGGGGATCTCCAGGCGGCACCGGGGGATCTCCAGGCGGCACCGACGGATCTCCAGGCGGCACAGGGCAAGCGATCATCCGACACCGAGCAGGCGGCGCCACCGGCAAGCACCGTCGAGCCGTCCGCCCCGACGGCGGTCACTCCGACCGAGGCTGATCCCGCCACGGTGGCGCACGAGGAAAAGCCCGCACCCGGTCTCGCCATCCCCACCACTGTCGCCGGCCCGCAAGACCCGACCACAAGGGCCGCGGACCCGGTGGCTGCGGACACCATGGCTGAGCTGCCGGCCCCGCAGCCCCGAACCGACCCTCGGTCCGCCTGCAGCGAAGTGCCCGCAGGCACCTACCCGCAGCCCGGGCCACTGCCTGTGTCGCCCACCCGGCCGGTCGCCAACGGCCCGCGAATCGCCGGGGCCGCCGCCGTGGTAGCCGGGGTCATCGCGCTCACCGTCACCGTGATGAACCTCGCCACCCAACGCGGCGAGGGACCGGTGTCCCAACCGGCACCGAGCCCGTCCCTGGCGATGAGCCCATCGGTATCGGCGAGCCCATCGCCCAGTTACCGACCCGGCATCGATCCCTGCCTGCTGGGCACCTGGCGGACCACGACGAACCGAGCGTGGGGCCTGATCGACGACACCCGCGTGCTGTACACCGGCGGCGCTGGAACCATCGTCATCTTCCGGGCCGACGGCACCGCACGCACCGACTACAGCAAGATGCGACCACGGATTGCCCGCTATCGCGGCAACACCTGGTCAGACGTTCACCGCGGCACGGTATCCAGCCGGTACTACGCCGACGACGGCACCATCACCGACACCGTCACCAAGTCGAACGCGGTGGACACGCTGCGACGTAACGGAAAAGTCAACGCCAAGACGCCGGTCACGTTCTTTCCCGAGCCGAGCCAATACCGTTGCACCGGCAAAGACCTCTACACCTTCAGCGCGCAGGGCAACTTCTCCTCCGAAATGGTCCGAGTCGGCTAGCCGCCCGGGCCTAGGATAGACAGCTGTGAGTGTCGAAAGGGGCCCGGACCTGGCGGTACAGAGCTATCGGGAGGCGGACCTTCCGTTCGGTGCGCTGGATCTGCGGTGGTCGCCGGACGAGGTCGAGTTCGTGTGGCCGGCGATCGATCGGGCCTGGCGTGGACTCGCCGGGCCGGGAGCTCCGTCCCTGGTTGAGCGATCCCGCCGGTTCGACGTGTTCGACCCCTAC
The DNA here is from genome assembly GCF_003947245.1 of Actinoplanes sp. ATCC 53533. Classification (NCBI taxonomy): domain Bacteria; kingdom Bacillati; phylum Actinomycetota; class Actinomycetes; order Micromonosporales; family Micromonosporaceae; genus Actinoplanes; species Actinoplanes sp. ATCC 53533. The sequence goes on from NZ_QHHV01000158.1 coordinate 52,128, forward strand.
GGCGCCGAGAACGCCGCCGAGCCGTTGTCGCGGCACTTCGGCCGGACGGTGGTCGCCGAGCAGATCACGTTCGGGGCGGGCGTGAGCGGTCTGCTGCGGGAGCTGGCGACGCTGGCCACCACGGCGCCGGTCTGTGCCGGCCGGCTCGGCCACCCCGACCTGCCGACGTGGGCCAGCCGCCTCGGCGCCCGGGTCGTGCCGATCGACCCGTGGGACGATCTCGACCGGGCTGTCGACACGATTCGGCGGGAGCGGCCCAGTCTGGTCGTGCTCGAGTCGCCGGACATCCTCGGCCGGCTCGTCGACCAGGCCACGGTCCGGGCGCTCAGCTCGGTGGCCGTCGAGACGCTGGTGATCGTGGACGAGGCGCAGGCGAGCTATCTGGGGCCGGCCGCGAGCGTGGCCGCCCTGATCGACGAGTGCGAGAACGTGGTCGTGCTGCGCGGTCTGTCCAAAGGGTACTGCTGCGGCGGACTCCGGGTGGGCTATGCGCTGGGCGCCGCGGCCGCGACCCTCCGGGTTCGGCTGGCGGTGGCCGGGCTGGGCACGTCTGCCCTCGCCTACGACCTCGCGCTGCGGCTGCTCGCCCAGGGAGACGTCTTCGGCGCGCTTCGGCGCCGGATCGCCGAGGTCAAGCCGACGGTGACCGGGCGGCTGCGGGCGGCCGGCGTCCCGGTCGACTCGCACCACGAGGCGCTGCCGTGGCTCACCACGCCGGGTGGGCCGGCGGCCGAGCGTCTGCTCCGGTCGCGTCATCTCGCGGCCAAGCACCTGAGCCTCGGCCCGCCGGGTGCGGCCCGCTACCCGCTGGTCAAGCTGGCAGTCCCTCTTTCGCCCGAACGGTACCAACGGTTTCTCGGCCTGGTCGACGGCCCGGACGCAGGCCCGGACGGCCCGGACGGCCTGGGTGGTCCGGACGGCCTGGGCGATCCGGGCGGCCTGGGTGGCCCGGGCGGCCTGGGTGGCCCGGGTGGCCTGGGCGGCCTGGGCGGCTCGGACGGCATGGGTGGCCGGCCGTGAGTCGGGTGACGCGGCTCGTCCGGGCCGCATATCAGGGGTTCGATCCCGACCTGGCCGGACGTGAGCTGCGCGAGCTGGTGACCTTCGACCGCTACCAGGCGTCGGCCGGCGCCGAGGGAGCGGCCGTCTATGTCGCCGAGCGCGCGGTCGCCGCCGGGCTCGACGACGTCGAGGTGCACCGCTACCCGGCCGACGGCCAACGGCGCTGGTGGACGTTCGCCGCACCGATGTCGTGGACCCCCGAGCGGGCCGAGCTGACCCTGCTCGGGGTCGACGGCCGGCCGGACGAGCCGGTGGTGTCCTATCCGGAGCAGCCCTACCGGCTGGCCTTCCAGTCGGCGCCCACCGCCGACCAGGGCGTGGTCACGCCGCTCGTGCTGTGGTCGCGATGGTCGGGTGGGCCGCTGCCGGGGTGCACCGTCGTCGTCGACACACCGGGGCTGCCGCTCGTCGCGGTGGCTGAGGCCGGCGCGATCGGGGTGGTGGTCGGTGGCGGACCGTCCGATGACGACCTGGCCCGGCGCCTGGAGCTGCCGAACGGGTCGACCCTGTTCGGCTTCAGCGTCTCGCCGTCGCAGCTGCGCCGGATCATCGCCGCGGCAGCGGCGGGCGGATCGGCCCGGGTCACGGTGTCAGTGCGGCGGGGGGCCGGCCTGCCGGTGGTCACCGGCCGGCTGCCCGGAAGCGGACCCGGCGGTGTCCTGCTCTGCGCGCACCTGTGTCATCCCGCGCCGAGCGCCAACGACAACGCCTCGGGAGTGGTGGCGCTGCTCGCCGTCGCGCGGGCCGCAGCCGCCCGCCGGTCGCAGCTGCGGCGCGGGCTGTGGTTCGTGTGGGGGCCGGAGTTCGTCGGGCTCGCCGCCCACCTGCACGAGCACCGGGCCGACCCGGCCCGGACCGGCTTCGACCTCGCGATCAACCTCGACATGGTCGGCGAGGACCAGCGGGTCTGCGGCGGCCCGCTGATCGTCGAACGGAGCCCTGACCATCTGCCGTCCTACCTCAACGCGGTCGTCGAACGGTGCGTCGAGTCGCTGCCGCCCACCGGCCGGTCGTTCAGCTCCGCCGTGGCCTGTGACACCTGGTCGTGGCGAGCCACGCCGTTCGTCGGCGCCTCCGACCACCTGCTGCCGGCCGACCGGTCGATAGGCCGGCCCAGCGTCCAACTGGGACATTGGCCGGACCGGTACCATCACACCTCGGCCGACACCCTGGACAAGGTGGACCGGGCCGAACTGCGGCGGGTGGTCGCGGTGACCAGCGGCGCGCTGGCCACGATCTGCGAGGCCGGGGCGGCCGACCTGCCCGAGATCGAGCGCCTGACCACGGCCTGGGGGGCCGAGCTGATCCGGTCGTGCCTCCAGCCGCCGGCCGGCGCCCGCGAGGCCGGGCCGGGCGATTTCGACCCCTGGTGCGACGACGCGCGTGCGGATCTGCTCGAGCATCGGCGCCGGGTCGCGGTCGCCTCGGTGGGCTCTCTGTCCAGCTTGGATGGTGGCTCGGGTGACGACCGCCGCCGGACGGCCGAACGATGGCTGGACGGTCTGGCCGACCACCTCCACGTCATCGTGGCGGGTGAGACCGTGGCGGGCGAGGCCGTGGCGGGCGAGGCCGTGGCGGGCGAGGCCGTGGCGGGCGAGGCCGTGGCCGGCGAGCCGGCGGTGGTCGACCGGGGGCCGTCGTTGATTCCGGGCTGGCCGGGTCCGTTCAACCTGCGCGCGCTGATCGAGGACGCGAGCGAGGCTGACCGGGCCTGGCTGTCGGAGCAGCTGGCGCTCGACGGGCCGGGCGCCTATGCCACGTTCGTGGCCCTGGCCCACTCGCTGGACGGCCATCGGGGCGCCGGGGCGGCCATCCGGTGGGCGGCGTTCGCCAGCCAACTACCGATCTCCGTGCCGCTCGCCACCCGGCTGTTCGCCGTCCTGCGGGACACGGGTTGGCTGGCCGGTGACCCCGCTCCGGTCGGGGCGGAGCCGTGAGCGGGTCCGACGTGACCGTCGAGGTCGCCCACACCATCGGGTCGGTCAATGTCGACGACTGGCAGCGCGTCGTGGCCGGCGCCCGGGCTCCGCTCTTCTATGGGCTGGACTACCTGCGGTCCTACGAGCGCTATCCGGTCGGCCCTGTCGACGCCGTCCGCTACCTGACCGTCTACCGGTCGGGTGAGCCGGTGGCGGTCTTTCCCTGCTACCTGCAGCGGGCGTTCGACCCCCTCGGCGTCTTTCCGGCCGAACTCCCCACGGCCGGAAGGGCGCTGCTCGGCCACGTCTGGTACTGCTACGACACCCGGATACCCATGCTCGCCGACCGGCCCGAGCGGGCCGAAGACATCGGGCGGGCCGTGCTGGACCGGCTGGCGCGGCTTCGATCGGACGAGGGTGCGGTGCTGGCCGGGCTGGTGAATGTGGACGGTCGCGACCCCGTCCTGGCCGTCGCCCGCCGGCACGGCTGGACGGTCGTGCCGGTGGACACGCGGCACCAGCTGCCCCTGGCCGGCCTGGGCAGCTTCGCCGGCTACCTGGCGTCGCTCAACCGCAAGGCCCGGCACAACCTCGCGCGTAACCTTCGCCGCTGCGCCGACGCGGGGGCGGTCGTCTCGGTGGCCGCGCCCGATCGGGCCGGCCTCGACGAGGTGTGCGAGGTCTGCCGGCTGACCGCGGCCAAGTTCGGCAACGAGGAGTTCTACTCTCCGAACCGCTTTCCGGACTTCGTCCTCGGCCTCGGCCGGCAGGCCCTCGTGGTGCGGATCGACGGCCCACGGGAGTTGCTCGGCGCGGCGGTGCTCCTGGTCGACGACGATCGGTTGCACATGTGGGTGGCCGGCTTCCGCTACGCCACCGTTGACGGGTTCAGCCCGCACTACGTCCTGTGGTCGACCTCGATCCGCATCGCCCTCGAACGCGGCCTGGCGCTGGTCGAGGGCGGCCGCCGCAACGGTGACTTCAAGATGCGGTACGGGATGCGGCCCGTACCGCTGTTCGCCTGCGTCAGCGAATGAAGCGGCTGTCTCTCACTGTGTACTTGTGCCGGGCGAAGAACGAGCAGACATCGCAGATCGCGACCGGGTTGTCCACCCCCTCCTGCAGCAGGAACGCCGCGCCGCAGACCGCGCACTCGTCCTCGGCCGCCGGCATCATCGAGCGCTGCACGTTGTCCAGCGCCGGGAACAGGTAGTAGTCCACGCCGGGCCACAGGTCGAAGAGGTGGTCGGTGATCGCGTAGGCCAACGACCGCTCCGCCGGCCCGGTGGTGAACCGGCCCGGGGCGCCCTGCTGGTTGAGCTCCGGCGCCACCAGGTCGAGGTAGAGGGTGAGCTCCTTCTTGGTGATGTGGAACAGCGGGAACAGATAGGTGAACGGGCCGACCCGGCGCTTGGGGATCGGGCCCATCCGGAACCCGGTCGTGAACCAGGTGACCATGCTGGCCACCAGGTCGTCGGCGTTGAAGCCCAGCGCGATCGTCGTCACCCCGCGGCGCTCGGCCTCGATCTCCACCATCCGTCGCAGCGTGTGGTGCGCGATCACCATGTTGAACATGGCCGACTCGCCGGTCACCACCTCGTTCATCACGTCGATGTACGGGCGGTCCAGGTTGAACGTGGCCTGGATCTCGTCCGCGGTGACCAGCACCTGGTCGATGCCGAGCCCTTCGCAGGCGAGCTGGGCGGCGTGGAACGTCGCGGGCTCCTCCCAGTCGGGGGTCCCGGTCACGGTGGTGGCCACCATGGTGAACGCGGGCAGCTGGGCGCGGGTGCGTTCGAGCAGCTTGAGAAACGCCACGCTGTCGCGGCCGCCGGAGAGCCCGGTCATGATCTCCGCCCCCGGCTCGATCAGGCCGGCCGAGGTGATGCTCTCGACGAACGTCCGCTCGACGTACTCCACGAACCCGAACGCGTCGAGCTGTTCGGACCGCACCTCCAGCTTGCCGCGCTCGTCGAACATGACCGACTTGGTGTAGACCGGCGCGGGGGCCGAGAAGATCCGGCGGGGAGGCTGCCGGGTGATCTCCAGGTCGTAGTGGCGGACCTGGCGGATCTCGACGTGGTCGTCCGGGCCGATCACGCCGATCTCCTCGGTGACCACGGCTCCGTTCACGGAGGTCAGCACCGCGTTGCGAGGGATGCCGTTGGCCTGGAGCAGGGCCCGCAGGGTCTGCCCCGGCCGCACGTCCAGACCCTGGACGTTTCCGATCTTGTCGTGGAAGGTGGCGTGCGCCATCGGTGGTTCCTCCTCGGGTAGCTGTTGCGTCAGTGATCGGGGGCCCAGACGGCGAGCGGGGCGAGCATCTCGTCCGCCGTCAATGAGCCGTGCTCGTAGCGGTCGGCCGGATCGACCAGCGGAAAGCGGTCGCCCAGCGCGATCGCCACCACCTCGCCGATGCGGTCCAGCAGCACACCATCCGTGGCCACGAGGCCGAGGTCGACCAGCCGGCCGGCCGGCACCACCAGGGCGTCCTCGCCGAGGGCTGCGCCGACGGCGGCCAGCACGTCGCCGTGGTGGGACGGCTTCGGATACCACCAGCGGGTGCGGCCGGCCCCGCCGGCGGGCAGGCGGCACAGGGCCCGGGCGCCCGCCGCGGTCATCATGTCCACCGCGGGCGTCGGCCGGGTCCGGGTCAAGCCGTGGTCGGCGTGGGCGACGACGGTGTGCCCGGACCGGCTCCACCGGCGAGCCGCCTGGTCGAGCCGGGCGAGCGCAGCGTCGATGCTGCCGTCGTACCCGTGCCGGTGGATGTAGGGGTCGAGGTGCACGAAGGCCCACACCAGCCGGCCACCGGCGCCCGGCCGGCCGGCGACCACCGCGTCCACGTCCTCGACCACGCTGCGCACCGCCTGGACCGGGCGCCGCGACAGCGCGGGCCAGTCGCCGCCGGGGGCGACCGCGGTCGCGCCCCGCAACACCGCGTCGGCCCACCGGCCGGGCACGGTGGTCAGGTCACCGGGCAGGGCGGTGACGGATGCCCCGCGATCGCTCAACTCCTCGAAGACGGTCCGATGTGAAGGGAGGTCGACCTCGACGGCGGTGTCCTGGGCCGTCCAGTCGGTGATCCGGCCGGCGGCCTGATCGGTGACACAGTTGAAGAGCACCTCGGGCCTAGCACGGTAGACCGGGCCCGGGACACCGTGGATGGTCGGTGCCACTCCGGTCGTGGCGGTCAGCCAGGCAGCGGTGGACGTGCTGGGAAAGGTGCTCGTCAACGGGGCCAGCAGGTCGGGTGACCAGCACCGTTCGGCCGCCGACCAGCCGATCCCGTCGGTGGCCAGGACGATGACGGTGCGGGTGTGGCCGAGCGAGAACGCACCGGTCGGCCGGTCCCAGCACGACAGCAGCAGCGACGGGATCAGCCGCAGGCTCTGGACCCGGTGCGGCCGGAGACCGGGCACCGCGTCCAGAGCGCATGCCTTGCTGAGGTCGTCCGGCGAGAGCCAGGTCCCGTCGAACATCGGGTCAATCTCCGGGTCGGGTCACAGGTTGGGCACGCAGTCCGTGCACGTCGTGCGGAACTTGACGACCTGGTAGGCCGAGCGGGCCCGGATCATCGCGTTGACCCGCGACGGGGTCAGTACGGTCCCACCCCGGACGGGCTGACGATCGATCGATGTCGCGGTGCTCGATTCTTTCATGACAATCCTCCTTGTTGGGCGGTCAGCCGAGAAATCACAACACCACAATGATGAACAAGTCAACAGGCATTTGTCATGATCGACGGCGGAATTGATGAACAGCTGGGCTTTCAGCGCCATTTCAGCGCCATTTCAGCGCCACGTCAGCGCTTCCTGTCATGGTCTCGGCTGACGCTGGATCCGCTGGTCGTGGCGGTATTGGGGGCAAGCATGGGGGGCAGGTCGGTGACGAACCGGTTCAAGATTCTCGGACCACTGGAGGTCATCGGCAGCGCCGGCCCGATAGCCCCGCTAGCTCCGCGACAGCGCACCATTCTGGCTGTCCTGCTGCTGGAGGCCAATCGTATTGTGTCGGTAAACCGACTGGCCGATACCTTGTGGAACGACGCCCCGCCGTCGACGGCCCGCAGCCAGGTCCTCATCTGCGTGTCCGGCCTGCGGCGCGCGCTGGCCGACGCCGGGCTGGGCGACCCCGTCGTGACGCGATCGCCGGGCTATCTGCTCCGGGTCGCCGACGGCGAGCTGGACCTGCAGACATTCGATCATCTCATCGGCGTCGGGCGGGCGGCCGCCGACGACGGCCGGCTGACCGACGCCCTGACCGCCTACGACGCCGCGAACGCGCTGTGGCGGGGCGATCCGCTCTCCGACGTGGCCAGCCGGATCGTCCGGTCGGCCGGCGTGGCTCTCGCCGAACGCCGGCTCGTGCTGGACGAGAACACCATCCAGGCCCGGCTCGATCTGGGCGACCATCAGGAGGTCATCGGTGATCTGATGCGGATGGTCGCGCAGCATCCGCTGCGGGAGCGGCTGTGCGGCCAGTTGATGCTGGCGCTGTACCGGGCCGGGCGGCAGGCCGAGGCGCTGGAGACGTACCGCACCGTGCGCCGCACCTTCGCCACCGAGCTGGGCCTCGAGCCGGGCGAGGATCTCCGTGAGCTGGAGCGGCAGATCCTCACCGGCGAGGCCGTGCTGCATCCGATGACCCCGATCGGCGCCGGGCCGGTCGCGGTGGACGCCGAGGTGACGCCGCACATGCTGCCGGCGGCGGTGGCCGACTTCACCGGCCGCGACAAGGCCATGGCCGAGATGCGCGACGTGCTGGCCAACCGGCCGGCCCCGACCGGGCCGCCGCGCGGCATCGGCATCGTAGCCCTGGCCGGACGGGCCGGAGCCGGGAAGACGTCGCTCGCGGTGCACGCGGCGCACGAGCTGGCCGACGAGTTCCCCGACGGCCAGCTCTACGTGACCCTGGGCGGGGCCGAAGGGCGCGGGGTGCCCACCGGTCAGGTGCTGGCGAGGTTTCTCCGGGCACTCGGGGTCAACGGCGACGACATCCCCGCCGGGGACGAGGAGCGTGCCGAGCTGTACCGCCTCCGGCTGGGCGACCGGCGCGTCCTGGTGGTGCTGGACGACGCGGGCGACGAGGAGCAGGTGCGGTCGCTGCTCCCGGGCGGCCCGCGCTGCGCCGTCATCGTCACCAGCCGGCCGAGACTGGCGAGCCTGCCCGGGGCCCGGCTCATCGACGTGGACGTGCTGACCTCGACCGAGGGCACGGACCTGCTGTCGGCCGTGATCGGCTCCAGCCGGGTCTACGACGACCTGTCGAGCAGCCTCGACCTGATCCGGGTGTGCGACGGCCTGCCGCTGGCCGTGCGCATCGTCGCGTCCCGGCTGGCCGCAAGGCCACATTGGACGACCGCGCAGCTGCTCGACCGGTTGGCCGAGCCACGCCGGCGCCTCGCCGAGCTGGCCTACGCCGGTTGGGACGTGCGGGCCGGCCTGGCCGCGGACGTCGCCGCGCTGGAGCCGGTGGCCCGGCGGCTGCTGCGGCGGCTGAGCATCGTGCCGGCCGCCGACTTCGGCGACTGGGTGGCCGGACCCCTGCTCGACGAGCCCGACGCCGACGCCCGCGACGTGCTGGAGACGCTGGTGGACCGGCAACTGGTCGCGGCGGTCCGGCTGTCCGGCCGGCCGGCCCGCTACCGCCTGCCCGGGCTGGTCGCGGTGTACGCCCGCGACCTGCTGGCCGGCCACGAGACGCCGGCCGACCTGGCGGCCGCCCGGCGACGTACCCTCGCGGCCTGGCTGCGGTTGGCCGTGGAGGCGGCCCGGCGCGGGCGCGGCCCGGTGCCGGCGGTCAGCGTGACGATGGCGCCCGAGCCCGGCAACGGCTGGGTGGACCGGGTGCTGATGACCGGCGCCACGGCCTGGTTCGACGCGGAGCGCCATGGCCTGATCGCCGCCGTGCGCCAGGCGGCCGGCACGGGTGAGCGGCGGCTCGGTCAGGCCCTGGCGGCGGCCGCGGCAGCGCTGTCCGAGGCGGCCGGCACCCGGGGCGACTGGCGTGAGTTCAGTGCGGTCCCGGTCGCCGGCGACGGCGACGGGGAGGCGCCGATGCGCGATCAATATCGGCGGGATAGGCGCCCCTGCGAATCTGCAGCTGCCATCTGACATCACCCGTTCGCCATCAGTGAAAGGCCGTCATGAAGTCTCCTCGATGCCTGCACGTGCTGTTCGAGGACCAGGTCCGGCGTACCCCCGGGGCGCCGGCCCTCCGCGGTGACGGCCGGCGCCTCACCTACGCCGAGCTGAACCAGCGGGCCAACCAGGTGGCCCGGCAGCTGCGGCACCTGGGCGTCGTGACCGCCGACCGGGTGGCGCTGCGGCTGGACCGCTCCGTCGACAGCGTGGTCGCCATGCTGGCCGTCCTCAAGGCGGGTGCGGCCTATGTGCCGTTGGAGCGCGACGTGCCGGCCGAGCGGGCGCGCTGGATCCTGACCGAAACGGCACCCCGCCTGGTGGTGACGGGCAGCCAGGCAGACCACCCGCCCACCGGCGCTGTTCCCATGGTGCCGCTGCACGCGGACGCGCCGGAGGTCACCGCCCGATCGGCCGAGAACCTCGACCTGGCCGTGTCGCCGGACGACATCTGCTATGTGCCCTTCACGTCCGGATCCACCGGCCGGCCCAAGGGGATCGAGGTACCTCACGCGAGCGTGCCGGGCTTCTTCGCCGACGTCACCTACGCCACCTGGGGGCCGGGCCGGGCGACCCTGTTCCACTCCTCGATGTCGTGGGACGGGCACGTCTTCGACCTCTACCCCGCGCTGGTCAGCGGGGGCGAGGTCGTCGTCTACCCGGGTGACACCGCCGATCCGCTGGCCGTCGCCCGGTTCGCCCGCGACCACGGCGTGACCGGACTCTTCCTGCCCGCCCAGGCCCTCAACATCGTGATCGACGAGGAGCCCCAGCTGCTGCGCGGGTTGACCTGGCTCGTCTCCGGCGGCGAGGCCGCGTCGCCGGCGCACTATTCCCGGCTGCTCGCGGCGGTGCCCGGTCTCCGGCTGATCAACGCGTACGGCCCGGTCGAGTGCACCGCGCTGGCCACCGCCCACGTCGCCGAGCCCGGATCGCCCCTGGCGGGGGCGGTGCCGATCGGGAGGTCGGTGGGCGACCGCCAGGTGTTCCTGCTCGACGGCGACGGTCGGCCGGTGGCCGACGGCGCGGTCGGCGAGCTGTGCGTCGGCGGCCCCGCGGTCGCTCGGGGCTACCTCGGCCGTCCCGACCTGACCGCCACCCGGTTCCGGCCGGATCCGTTCGCCGCCACCCCCGGCGCCCGGCTCTACCACACCGGTGACCGGGGTCGTCGGGGCGCGGACGGGGTCTTCGACTACCTGGGCCGGGACGACGACCAGGTCAAGCTGCGCGGCCTGCGGATCGAGCTGGGCGAGATCGAGACGGTGCTGCGGGAGCACCCGGCCGTCGCCGATGCCGCGGCCGCCGTCGACCGGAGCGGCCCGACCGGTGGCCGGCTGATCGCCTACGTGGTGCGCGCGCCCGACGCCGAGGTGGACGACGACCAGCTGCGGGCCCATCTCGCGGCCCGGCTGTCACCGGGCATGGTGCCGTCCGGGGTGGAGTGGCTCGACCGGCTTCCGCTCACCCGCAACGGAAAGCTGGACCGGTCGCGGTTGACGCCGACTGTCGCCGCTCGGCCCGACCCCGACGGCCCGGCCGGTGATCCGGCCCTGGCCGGCATCTGGGCCCGGGTGCTCGGCGTCGGGACGGGGTCATCCCGGGACGATTTCTTCGCCGCCGGCGGCAACTCGCTGGCCGCGACGAAGCTGGCCGCCCAGGTGCGGCAGGCCTTCGGCGTGGACCTCGAGGTGCGCCACGTCTACGAAGCCCGCACCCTCGGCGGCCTGGCCGCGGCGATCGACGGCCTGCGTGGTGTACCGGCCGCGCCGGCGATCCGCCCCCGCCGGCGATCCGCCGGCACCTGACCGAACCCCGCCCCCGACCTTCGTCCGCGAATGAGCACTCCAGGAGATTCCATCATGACGAACACGCCACCGGTCACCGACCTCGAGGTCGCGCCGGCGTCCTTCGCGCAGCGGCGGATGTGGTTTCTTGAGCAGCTGGAGGCGGGCGCCGCCACCTACAACGTCCAGTTGGGACTGCGGATCAGCGGTCCGCTCCGGCTGCCCCTGCTGCGCCAGGCACTGGCCGAGACGGTGCGCCGGCACGAGACGCTGCGCACCACGCTGGCCTGGGACGGTGGCGAGCTCAGCCAGGTGATCGCCCCGCCCGGGCCGGTCGAGCTGCCCGTCCTGGACGTGGCCGGGCTCCTGACCGGCGGCGGTGACGACGTGGAGGCGGCCCTGGACCGGCTCGCCCAGGCCGAGCTGGCCCGCCCGTTCGACCCGGCGACCGAGCCACCGATCCGGGCGGCCGCGATCCGGCTGCCGGGCGACGAGCACATCCTGCTGATCACGCTGGACCACCTGGTCGGCGACGCGTGGTCGATGCAGGTGCTCTACCGCGAGCTGGCCACCCTGTACGGCGCGTTCCACGCCGGCGAGCCGTCGCCGCTGCCCGACCTGCCCATCCAGTACGCCGACTTCGCGGCCTGGCAGCGGGACTGGCTGGCTGGCGGCGAGCTCGACCGGCAGCTGGGCTACTGGCGTGGACAGCTCGGCGACGAGCCACCCCGCCTGACCCTGCCGGGCCGGGTGACCGCGGCGGCGACGGAGACGGCGGCCGATCGGCGGAGCGCGACCTCCTCGCAGCCGCTCTCCGACGAGCTGCTGGCGGCGCTGGACGGGCTGGGCCGGGCCGAGGGCGCCTCCCTGTTCATGGTGCTGCTGGCGGCGTTCGCGACCCTGCTGAACCGGTACGAGGGGCAGGAGGACGTCGTGATCGGCAGCCTCCTCGGTGGGCGGCACCGGGCCGAGGTCGAGCCGCTGATCGGCTTCTTCGTCAACACGGTGGCCCTGCGGGTGGACCTGACCGGCCGGCCCACCTTCCGGCAGCTGCTCGGCCGGGTCCGGGAGATGACCCTGGACGCGTACGCCCACCAGGATGTGCCGTTCGAGCAGGTGGTGGCCGACCTCGAGCCCGAGCGGGACGGCGCCCGGCAGCCGTTCTTCGACGTCATGTTCCAGCTGGCCGACATCGGGCGCGACGCGGTGGAGCGGCCCGGGCTGCGGATCACCCCGTTCCGCACCGCGACGGCCCCGGCGCCGGTCGGGCTGGTGCTCGCCGTCGTCCGCGAGGACGGCCACTACGTCGGGGTGTGGGACTTCGACGAGGCCCTGATCAGCCGCTCCACTGTGGAGCGGATGCAGGGGCATTTCGCGGCGTTGTTGGAGTCGGTGGTGGTGGGGGCGGATGTGGCGGTGTCGGAGTTGGGTTTGTTGGGGGGTGATGAGCGGCGGTGGTTGGTGGAGTTGGCGGCGGGTGCGGTGGTGGAGGTGGGGGATGGGTGTGCGTTGCCGGGGTGGTTCGAGGAGCGGGTGCGGTTGTGTCCGGATGCGGTGGCGGTGGTGTGTGGTGGGGAGGTGGTGTCGTTCGGTGAGTTGAATGTGCGGGCTAATCGGTTGGCGTGGTGGTTGCGGTCGAGGGGGGTGGGTGCGGAGTCGTTGGTGGGGTTGTTCCTGGATCGGGGTGTGGAGTTGGTGGTGGCGGTGTTGGGGGTGTTGAAGGCGGGGGGTGCGTATGTGCCGTTGGATCCGGGGTATCCGGCGGATCGGGTGGCGTTCATGGTGGCGGATTCGCGGCCGGGGGTGGTGTTGACCCGGGCGGGGGTGGTGGATCGGTTGCCGGTGGGTGTGTCGGGTGTGGTGTTGGAGGATGTGGTCGGGGAGTTGGCCGGGTGTCGGGTTGATGATCCGGTGGGGGTGGTCGGGCCGGACAATCTGGCGTATGTGATCTATACGTCGGGTTCCACCGGGCGGCCGAAAGGCGCCGCCGTCACCCACCGCGGCCTGACCAACTTCCTGTACTGGCTGCGGGGGATCTGCGACCGTGGCGGCCGCAACGGAACCCTGCTCCACTCGCCGGTCAGCTTCGACTTCACCGTATCGCCCCTGTTCCTGCCGCTGATCACCGGCCGGGACGTGACGCTGCTGCCCGAAGTGGACATGCTGGAGCATTTGGCGGTGGCCCTGCTGGAGCCGGGCCGCGACCTGATGCTGATCAAGCTGACCCCGGCGCACCTGATCGCCCTGTACGCGCGCCTCGGGCCCGACGTGCGGATCGACTCGGTCCGCATCATCATGACCGGCGGCGAGCAGCTGCCGGCCGAGTCCGTCGCCGACTGGCGCCGGATCGCCCCGAACGCGGTGTTCCTCAACGAGTACGGTCCGACCGAGACGGTCGTCGGATCATCGATCTACGAGGTGCCGGACGACCTGTCACAGGGGCCGGTGCCGATCGGCCTGCCGATCACCAACACCCAGCTCCACGTGGCCGACAGCCTCCTGCGGTTGGTGCCCGTCGGGGCGGTCGGCGAGCTCTACATCGGTGGCCTCGGCGTGTGCCGGGGCTACCTCGGCCGCCCCGGGCTGACCGCCGGCCGGTTCCTGCCCGATCCCTACTCCGGCGTGCCCGGCGCCCGGCTGTACCGCACCGGCGACCTGGTCCGGCGCCGCCCCGACGGGGTCATCGAGTTCCTGGGCCGGGTGGACGACCAGGTCAAGATCCGCGGCTACCGCATCGAGCCGGCGGATGTCGAGGCCGCCCTGCTCAGCAGCGCGAAGGTCGCGGCGGCCCACGTCACCGCCGGGCCGTCGCCGACCGGAGGGCTGCGGCTCATCGGCTACGTCGTGCCGGTCGACCGCCTCGACCCCCCGTCGACGACCGACCTCCGTGCCCACCTGTCCGGCATCCTTCCGGCCTACATGCATCCGACGGCCTGGGTCACGCTCGACTCGATGCCGTTCTCCGCCAACGGCAAGGTCGACCGCCGGGCGCTGCCCGCCCCGGACCCGGCAGACCCGGTCGGTCGCTACGAGCCCCCGGCTACCGCGGCCGAGCGGGAGATCGCCGCCGTGTGGGAGCGGGTATTGGCGCGCGACCGCGTCGGCGCCGTGGACAACTTCTTCGACCTCGGCGGCCACTCCCTGCTCGCGATCCAGCTGGTGAACGCGATCAACCGGGAGACGTCCGCGCACATCGGAGTGCGGGACCTCTTCACCCATCCCACGATCCGAGGGCTGGCCGTGGTGAACGGCAGCGGTGACGGGCCGGCGTGGGACGGCGTGACCCGCCGCCCGCCCGGAGCGGTGGTGCCGTTGTCGTTGGCGCAGCGGCGGGTGTGGTTCATGTCGGAGTTGGGGGGTGGTTCGCCGGAGTTCAATGTGCCGTTCGGGTGGCGGGTCCGGGGGGCGTTGGATGTGGGTGTGTTGCGGGGTGCGGTGCTGGGGGTGGTGGCGCGGCATGAGGTGTTGCGGTCGGTGTTCGTCGATGGGGTTGATGGGGTCGCGGTAGGGGTGGGCGAGGCCCGGGTTGGTTGGGTCGAGCGAGCCGTGGACGGGTGGGCTGAGGCGCTGGTGGTGGCGCGGGGTGAGGAGTTGGTGGCTTTCGATCTGCGGTCGGATCCGTTGGTGCGGGTGACTGTGGTGCGGTTGGGCGTTGATGACTTTGTGGTGTTGTTCGTGGTGCATCACATTGTGTTCGATGGTTGGTCGATGGGCCTGTTCGTGGGCGAGTTGGCGGAGTTGTATGCGGCGGGGGTGGCGGGTCGGGCGGCGGTGTTGCCGGAGTTGGCGGTGCAGTACGGCGACGTCGCCGCCTGGCAGCGGGAGATGCTGTCGGGCGAGGTGCTGGCCGGCTCGCTGACCTACTGGCGGCGCCAGCTGGCCGGCCTGGTGCCGGCGGAGTTGCCCGGGGACGGGGTGCGGTCCGACGGGGCGGCAGCCGGTGCGGTGCGGTTCGCGGTGCCGGCCGAGGTCGTCTCGGCGCTGCGAAGCATGGCCGCCGGCCAGGGAGCGACGCTGTTCATGGTGGTGATGGCGGCGGTGCAGTTGGTGGTGTCGCGGTGGTCGGGTTCGAGGGATGTGTCGGTGGGTTCTCCGGTCGCGGGTCGGGGGTCGCCGGAGGTTGACGGGTTGGTGGGGCTGTTCTTCAACGTGTTGGTGTTGCGGACGGATCTGTCGGGTGACCCGACGTTCGGGGAGCTGGTCGGGCGGGTGCGGGAGGTGGTGCTGGGCGCGTTCGAGCACCAGGACGTGCCGTTCGAACGGCTGGTCGAGGAGCTGGCCCCGCAGCGCAGGCTTGACCAGACACCGCTGTTCCAGGTCTGGCTGGAGCTGAACAACACCACCACAGTGGACCTCGCCCTGCCCGGCGCGACGACCGAGGAACTGGCCATCGATCCGCAGGTCGCCAAGTTCGATCTCAGTGTGTCGCTGCGGGAACGCGACGGTGGTCTGGTCGGCCTGGTGGGCTACCGGTCGGGGTTGTTCTCCGAGGCTTGGGTGCGGCGGTTCGTGGGTGCGTTGACGGGCCTGTTGTCGTCGGTGGCTTCCGGGGTTTCCGGGGTGCGGGTTTCGGGTTTGCCGGTGGTGTCGGCGGGGGGTTCGTTGTTGGCCGGGGGTTTGGGTGTGGTGCGGGCTCTGGCTGATGGTGGTGTGCATGAGTGGTTCGAGGATCGGGTGCGGTCGGATCCGGCCGGGGTCGCGGTGGTGTGTGGTGGGGTGGAGGTTTCCTACGGGGAGCTGAACGCGCGGGTGAACCGGTTGGCGCATTACTTGATCGGGCTTGGGGTGGGTGCCGAGGCCCGGGTCGGGGTGTGTGTCGAGCGGGGTGTGGACATGGTGGTGGCGTTGCTGGCGGTGTTGAAGGCCGGTGGGGCGTATGTGCCGTTGGATCCGGGGTTCCCGGTGGACCGGATCGGGTTCATGATCGCTGATACCGGTGCCCGGGTGGTGTTGACGCAGGGCAGTCTCATGGGCCGGTTCCGGGGTTATGAAGGCCGGTTGGTGTGTGTTGACACGGTTGTGGTCGAGGGGTTCCCGGTCACGGATCCGGTGCGGTCGACTTCGGCGGAGTCGTTGGCGTATGTGATCTATACGTCGGGCTCGACGGGCCGGCCGAAGGGGGTGCTGGTCGAGCACGGAGGGCTGGCGAACTTCGTCCGTTGGTGTGTGGAGGGCTATTCCGGTCGTGGTGTGGGTGGGGCGCCGGTGTTCTCCTCGATCGGGTTCGACGCGGTGGTGCCGAATCTGTTCGGCCCGTTGATCGCCGGTCAGACCGTTCATCTGTTACCGGAGGGGTTCGACATCGCCCGGTTGGGGGAGTTGCTCGTCGCTGGTGGGCCGTACTCGTTCATCAAGCTCACCCCGTCGCATCTGGATCTGTTGACCGCGCAGTTGACACCGGCCGAGGCGGCCGGGTTGGCCGCGACGGTGGTGGTCGGAGCCGAGTCGTTCTCGGCGGCGTCGCTGGAGTATTGGCGGCGGTTGGCCCCGGACGTGGTGGTGCTCAACGAGTACGGGCCGACCGAGGTGACGGTGGCCAATTCGGTGTTCCAGGCCGACGGGCTGGTCTCGACGCGGACGGTGCCGATCGGCCGGCCGATCCCGAACACGTGGATGTTCGTGGTGGATTACGCCGGTGAGTTGGCCGAGATCGGTGTCACCGGTGAGCTGCTCGTGGGTGGGACGGGTGTGGTCCGGGGCTATCACGGCAGGCCTGATCTGACCGCGGACAAGTTCATCCCGGACCGGTTCGGACCGGTACCGGGCGGTCGGCTCTACCGGACCGGGGACCTGGCCCGGGTCCTCCCCGACGGCAACGTCGAGTTCCTCGGCCGGTCCGACGACCAGATCAAGATCCGCGGCTACCGGGTAGAACCCGGCGAGGTCGAGGCGGCGGTGGTCAGCCATCCGATGGTGACCGCCGCCCACGTCACCGTGGCCGACGACCTGGTCGGTGGCCCGCAACTGGTCGGCTACGTGGTCCCGGCCGACGCGCCCGCCCCGGCGGTACTGCGCGAATATCTGAGCAGCCGCCTACCGGCCTACATGCATCCCACCGCGTGGGTGTTCCTCGACGGGCTCCCGCTGAACCCGAACGGGAAGATCGACCGCAAGGCCCTGCCCACCCCCGGCACGGTCACCACCTCCAGCTACCAACCACCCGTGACACCCGCCGAACACGACCTCACCCGGATCTGGCAGACCGTCCTCGGCCGTGACCGCATCGGCGTCTTCGACAACTTCTTCGACCTCGGCGGCCACTCCCTACTCGCGATCCAACTGGTCAACACGATCAACCGGGAGACGTCTGCCCACATCGGAGTGCGGGACCTCTTCACCCACCCCACCATCCGCGACCTGGCCGGCCTGACTGATGGAGCCGCGGTCTCGATGCGCAGTGGCGTGACCCGCCGCCCGCCCGGAGCGGTGGTGCCGTTGTCGTTGGCGCAGCGGCGGGTGTGGTTCATGTCGGAGTTGGGGGGTGGTTCGCCGGAGTTCAATGTGCCGTTCGGGTGGCGGGTCCGGGGGGCGTTGGATGTGGGTGTGTTGCGGGGTGCGGTGCTGGGGGTGGTGGCGCGGCATGAGGTGTTGCGGTCGGTGTTCGTCGATGGGGTTGATGGGGTCGCGGTAGGGGTGGGTGAGCCCCGCGTTGGTTGGGTCGAGCGAGCCGTGGACGGGTGGGCTGAGGCGCTGGTGGTGGCGCGGGGTGAGGAGTTGGTGGCCTTCGATCTGCGGTCGGATCCGTTGGTGCGGGTGACTGTGGTGCGGTTGGGCGTTGATGACTTTGTGGTGTTGTTCGTGGTGCATCACATTGTGTTCGATGGTTGGTCGATGGGCCTGTTCGTGGGCGAGTTGGCGGAGTTGTATGCGGCTGGGGTGGCGGGTCGGGCGGCGGTGTTGCCGGAGCTGGCGGTGCAGTACGGCGACGTCGCCGCCTGGCAGGAACAGGCCTCGGCCGGGGCAGCGCTGGCCGATTCGGTGACCTACTGGCGCACTCAGCTGGCCGGCCTCTCCGTGGCGACCCTCCCCGGCGACCGCCCGACCCCGGCGACCCTGCCGGCCGAATCGGCCGTCGACGGCCGGGCGGTGCGGTTCGTGGTGGACGGGGAGGTGACCAACGGACTCCGCACCCTCGCGGCCGACCAGGGGGCGACGCTGTTCATGGTGGTGATGGCGGCGGTGCAGTTGGTGGTGTCGCGGTGGTCGGGTTCGAGGGATGTGTCGGTGGGTTCTCCGGTCGCGGGTCGGGGGTCGCCGGAGGTTGACGGGTTGGTGGGGCTGTTCTTCAACGTGCTGGTGTTGCGGACGGATCTGTCGGGTGATCCGACGTTCGGGGAGTTGGTCGGGCGGGTGCGGGAGGTGGTGCTGGGCGCGTTCGAGCACCAGGACGTGCCGTTCGAACGGCTGGTCGAGGAGCTGGCCCCGCCGCGCCAGGCGGCCGGATCGCCCTTCTTCCAGGTGTGGCTGGAAATGAACCCCGGCCCGGGCGGACCACCCGCTCTGGCCGGCCTCGACGTGTCGGCGTTGGACCTCGAACCTCAGGTCACCAAGTTCGACCTGAGCCTGTCGGTGGCCGAACACGGCGAGACCCTTGACATCGTCCTCGGCTACCGGTCGGGGTTGTTCTCCGAGGCTTGGGTGCGGCGGTTTGTGGGTGCGTTGACGGGCCTGTTGTCGTCGGTGGCTTCCGGGGTTTCCGGGGTGCGGGTTTCGGGTTTGCCGGTGGTGTCGGCGGGGGGTTCGTTGTTGGCCGGGGGTTTGGGTGTGGTGCGGGCTCTGGCTGATGGTGGTGTGCATGAGTGGTTCGAGGATCGGGTGCGGTCGGATCCGGCCGGGGTGGCGGTGGTGTGTGGTGGGGTGGAGGTTTCCTACGGGGAGCTGAACGCGCGGGTGAACCGGTTGGCGCATTACTTGATCGGGCTTGGGGTGGGTGCCGAGGCCCGGGTCGGGGTGTGTGTCGAGCGGGGTGTGGACATGGTGGTGGCGTTGCTGGCGGTGTTGAAGGCCGGTGGGGCGTATGTGCCGTTGGATCCGGGGTTCCCGGTGGACCGGATCGGGTTCATGATCGCTGATACCGGTGCCCGGGTGGTGTTGACGCAGGGCAGTCTCATGGGCCGGTTCCGGGGTTATGAAGGCCGGTTGGTGTGTGTTGACACGGTTGTGGTCGAGGGGTTCCCGGTCACGGATCCGGTGCGGTCGACTTCGGCGGAGTCGTTGGCGTATGTGATCTATACGTCGGGCTCGACGGGCCGGCCG
>NZ_QHHV01000159.1:0-14523 GCF_003947245.1 Actinoplanes sp. ATCC 53533
TGCTCGGTGTGGGAGGCGCGGCCAAGCTGTGGCCGCTGTTCATTCTCGGGCCACTGTTCGTGCTGGCTCTGCGCGCGAAACGCCTGCCGCAGTTCTGGGCGGCGACCGTGACGGCGGTGGTCGCGTGGATCGCCGTCAACCTCCCCGTCGCCGTGCTCTACCGCGACAGCTGGTTCCGCTTCTTCGACCTCAACAAGGAGCGGCCGATCGACTGGGGCACCTCCTGGTACATCGGCCGCTTCCTGGACTCGAAGTGGAACACCGGCGCGGTCGGCGATCAGGGCCCGTTCCAGTGGCTCAGCGACCACGTCCCGGTGCTCAACAACGTGTCGTACGCGCTCACCGTGCTCGCCTGTCTCGGCATCGCCGCGCTGGCCCTGCTCGCCCCGCGCCGGCCACGGGTCGCCCAGCTCGCGTTCCTGGTGGTGGCGGCGTTCCTGATCTTCAGCAAGGTCTGGTCCCAGCAGTACGTGCTCTGGCTGCTGCCGCTGATCGTGCTGGCCCGGCCCCGCTGGGGGGCGATCGTCGCCTGGTCGGTGGCGGAGATCGGCTACTTCACGGCGTTCTACGCGGAACTGCTCGGCGCGGGCGGCAAACCCGTCATCCCCGAGGGCACCTTCGTGCTCGCCTCCAGCCTGCGGCTGATCACGGTAGCGGTCCTCTGCGGGCTGGTGATCCGGGAGATCTGGCGGCCGGAGCTGGACGCGGTCAGGCGCACCTACCCCGACGATCCGGACGGTGGTGTCATCGACGGGGCGCCGGACGCGAGCTGGGTCGAGTCGCTGCGCCGACGGATGCGGGTGGCGCCACGACCCGCCCCCGACGACGAGAGGCTTGCGGAAAAGGCCCCGGTGGCCTGAGCAGCCCCTGGTCAGTTCAGGTGGAAGAGCACGGAGTTGTCGTCCAGGTCCTCGCGCCGGATGCCCAGGGTGTCCACCGGCACGTCACCCGAGCGCTCCCACGGCGTGCCCACCGCCTCGTCCCGCAGCAGCAGCACAGTGTCGATCCGCTGCTGCCGCAGATACTCGACGCTCGCCGCGTCCGGGAAGGTCGCCACAGCGCGGCGCAGCTCGGCCTGGCGCCGCGGGGCGAATCCGCCGCTGCCGTTCGCCACCGGCTGGAAGCGTGACGTCGACCAGAGCAAGACGGTCTGGTCGGTGAGAGCCGTCGTCGGCAGCACCAGCATCGGGCTGGCGACCGTCCGCATCGCGGCCGGCTGATCCGGCACCACCGGATGCGCGGTGGCGTTCCAGGTCTCGACCAGCACCAGCAGCAACGGCACGAGCGTCGCCAGCCGCAGCCACGGACCGGGCCAGGGCGGCATCCGATTCGCGGCCAGATGCTCGGCCCGTCGGACGAACTCCGCGACCGCACCCGCGGCGAGGACCGCCAGCAGCAACGTCACCCACAGCATCAGCCGGCCGGGGATCCGCACCCCGAATGACGCCGGCAGATGGCCGAACAGCGGCAGATAGGTCCAGCGGCCCTCGAAGAAGGTGGTGCCGAGCGTGAGGATCACGCTGATCACGACGGCGAGGAGCAGCAGCAGGCGCTGCCACATCCGCCACACGGAGAACACCAGGCCGACCAGCGCCAGGGCGTAGAGCACAAATCCCGGGAGCAGAGCCATCTCGGCCGGCCAGCCCAGCGACTGACGCGGCACGGTATGCGGGCCGCCCCAGATCCGCGACTCGGCCGGGCCGATCAGCAGACCGCGCAGCGGTGGCGAGAAGAAGCGGATCTCCGTGCCGGCCGGCCCGGTATCGGGAACCAGGAAGTACGGAAGCGCTATCAGCAGCCCGGTGCCGGCGAAGACCCACATGCCGAGCAGGTCGGCGAGCTGCAGCCGCCAGCCGAGCACAGGCCGCGGCGAGCGGCGGCGCAACCGGCGCACCAGCACCGCGAGCCCGACTATCAGGGTCAGCGCGCCGAGCACGTAGGCGAACGGCAGGCCGAGCGAGAACCCGAGACTGAGCTGCCAGGTCGCGACGAGCCAGCCCAGGGCGGCCCAGCCGGCGTGCCGCCGAGCGGGGCGGAAGCCGTACCGCATGGACCAGCCGTGCCCGCGGGCGAGCATGGCCAGGGCGAGCGGGATGCCACCCGCGGAGATGATGTCGAGGTGCCCCTCCTGGGCGAGCCGCCACGGCGCGTACGCGAACGCGACCGCCCCGACGATCGCGCCGGTGCGGCCGGCGCCGAGCTGGCGGACCAGGGCATAGCCGCCGATGGTGAGCAGGGCGTGGGCGAGGACGAAGAGGATGTTGTAGCGCAGGACGGCGGCGAGCGGGCCGCTGCCGAGCATGCCGGCGGGGGCATAGCCGAGCAGGCTGTCACCGAACGCGTAGCCGTACGCCTCCGGGAAGTAGGCGTTCGACTGCCAGATCCTGGCCGGTTCGGTGATGAGGATGTGGCCGGCCCAGGAGACCTGCCACGCCTGCCGCGACGGATCCCAGATGTCCTGCGGGAACGTGTGCAGCGGGTAGCGCAGGGTGGGCCAGGTCAGCAGGACGGCGAGCAGCAGCGAGCCGTAGATGACCAGGGCGTACTCGTGAACGAGCACCCGCCCGACGAAGCGGGTCGCCCGCCGGATCCGGCCTGGACCACGCTCGGAGGTCTCGGCGAACGCCGTCCACGGGTCTGGTGGGGCACCCGGCGGCCGGGTGGATGGCAGTCTTGACTTCCGCCGGCGCGTGCTTTTTCCGCTGGGCGCCTCGGTCGTGCTCTTTTCGGGCTCGCCCTTCGGACCGTCTTTGCCCTCGTCCTTCGGGCTGCCTGCTTTGTCCTCGTCCTTCGGGTTACCTAGCTTGCTCTCGTCCTTCGGGCTGCCTGCGTCGTCGCCCTTGGCGGGGTCCTTGCTGTCAGTCTTCGTGGCGTTTGAGTCTGACTTGTCTGATTTAGTGGCCGGTTTTGTCTTCGGAACGGTGTCCTTGGCGATCGGGTCGGCCGGCGAACCGTTGGTGGGAAACACTTCGAGGGCGCTCGGCTGCGCCGTCGAGGCGGCCTGGCCGGGCTTCGAGTCGCTCGAAGCGGGCAGGTCCTTCATGGACTTTGAGTCGGGGGAGCGGGGCCCTGACGTTTCGCCGCTCGGCGGCGGGACCGCCGGGCGGAGAGCGTCTGGCGCCTTCGAATCGGCTTTGCTGCCACGTGCTTTGCGCAGACCGGCCCACCGCCGGCGCGGCTTGGGCGGACGGATCTCCGCGGACGGCCCGGCCGATCCGGAAGCCGAACCTGCTGCCGCCGAACCTGCTGTCGCCGTGCCAGGTGCCGCCGTGCCAGGTGCCGCCGTGCCAGGTGCCGCCGTGCCAGGTGCCGCCGCGCCGGGCGGTGCTGGCGTGCCGGGTGTTGCGGCGTCGAGTGCTGGCGTGCCGGGTGTTGCGGCGTTGAGTGCTGGCGCGCTGGGTGCCGGCGTGGCGGGGCTCGATGCTGACCCTGCCGCGGCTGGCTCTCGGGCCGGAATGCCGGATGCCGGCACTGCGTCGGCTTCGGCGGCAGGGCCGGCTCCCGTCCCCGAGCCCGGACCGGATTTCCGTGCGGCGTCGGCACCGGGACCGACCGCACCCCCGGAGCCTGAACCGACAGCGCTGCCCGGCCCCGGGTCGACTGCCTTCCCCGGCGCGGGCTCGGCCGCGGTGGAGCCGGCGCCGACCTGCGGCGGCTGCTCGGTCGTCATGCTGCTCCCTCGTGCCGCTCCGTCAGCTGGCCGCCCTCTCGCGCAGCAGCGCGATGTCGGCGGACTGGCCCTCCACGCCGCCGGGCGTCTCGACGATCGCCGGCGCGCCCGCGGCGCGGATCGCCGCCACGACCAGCTCCGGGTCGATCTTGCCATTGCCGAGGTTGTCGTGCCGGTCGCGGCCCGAGTCGAAGCCGTCCTTCGAGTCGTTCGCGTGGATCAGGTCGATCCGGCCGGTGATCGACTTGACCCTGTCCACGATGTTGAGCAGCTCTTCCCCGCCAGCGTGCGCGTGGCAGGTGTCCAGGCAGAAGCCGGCCCCGAACTCGCCCACCGCGTCCCACAGGCGGGCCAGGTTGTCGAAGCGGCGGGCGATCGCGTGGTCGCCGCCCGCGGTGTTCTCGATCAGGATCGGCAGCGGCAGGCCGCCTTCCTTCTCCGCGTACGCGAAGGTTTTGCGCCAATTGTCGAATCCGACGGCGATGTCGTCGCCCGCGTTGACGTGCCCGCCGTGCACGATCAGGCCTCGCGCGCCGACTGCGGCTGCCGCGCGGGCGTGTGCGAGAAGCAGCTTGCGGCTCGGGATCCGGATCCGGTTATTCAATGTGGCCACATTGATCACGTATGGCGCGTGTATGTAGACGTCCACGTCGGACGCCTGGAGCGCCGCCGCGTCGGGGCGCTCCGCCGGGGCCTTCCAGCCCTGTGGATCGGCGAGGAAGAACTGGACGGCGTCGGCGCCGCGTGCGGCGGCGGCGTCGAGGGGTTCGGCGGGATCGACATGGGCTCCGATGCGCATGGGTCCGAGCCTACGACGCGGGTACGACGATCACCCGCTGTCGCTGTCCGGCGACGGTCCGCGTCACCGGGCTCGTCGGCGCGTCGTTAATCGAGAGGATCACACATACCTACGTACCGGAATGAACCGGTTCGAGCTGGGAGATGGTGCATGTCGCGGCAAGTCCGAAACCGTGTGACGGCGACGGCCCTGGGCGGGTTTCTGCTCGGTGCCGCGCTGCTGACGACCGGTACGGCCAACGCCGAGCAGGTCGAGGGCGGCGGCCGGCAGGTGGTCTTCGCGGGCGGCGGGGTGCTCGGCCTATCCTGCAAGTCCACGCCCTCCGTCGAGTCCCTGACGGTGCCCGCGGACGGGACGGTGCGGCTGGTCAACCGGACCGGGCACGGCGCGCGGTTGCGGCTCAACGGTGAGTCCAAGGGTTCGATCCCGGACGACGGCTCGACCGAGGTGGTCTTCCGCCGCGGCACGACGGCCGTCACCCTCGATCCCAGTTGCGCGATCACGGATCAGGCGACGCCGGTGCTGGTCACCGCCTCACCGATGCTGACGGCCGGACCTGATCCGATGCCGGCCCCGGCCGATTCGGATGCCGACCCGGCCGCGATGCCGACGGCACCGACCGGGCCGGGCGCTCCCGACGCGCCGACCGACAGCGGATCCGCGCTGCCCGACTCGGTCGCGCCGGCGTCGCGGCCGCAGCAACCGTCCACCACGATCGCCGGGCGGCCGACGATGACGCGGCCGAACACGGTGCAGGCCGACCGGGCGGCGGCTCAGGCCGCGACCACGGCGACCCAGGCCATGCCGCACGGCGGTGCGGCTTCGCGGGCCAAGACCAGGACCCCGGCCAGGGGTACGGCGGGAGCGGTCGCACCGGCGTTCTCCGGGATGCCACCCGGTGACGACAAGACGATTCTTCCCGGCGTACCCACGCTCGATCTGCCGTCGCCTCCGTCGGCGGACGCGCCGGCCCTCCCGGCCGGACCACCCTCCGGCCTCGTCGCGGCGGAGCCGGTCGCGGCGATGCGGCCCTTGCCGGAGTCGCGGCCGGTCGGGCTGCTGGCGGTGATTGCGGCGGTGAGCGTGTTCGGCGTAGCAATCGGCGTAATTCGGGCAATTGTGTCGCAACGTGCATCTCGGGCAACTGTCGCGTAGACTTCTCGACAGAAAGCTCCGCGGGGCGGCCGTTCCAACCTCATCGGTGTGGTCGTTCCTCCCCAGGTCCCACCCAGCGAATGCGGACCGGACGCCCCGCGGCTTCCACCTCGAAGGGCCTCGTCTGTGGACGGGGCCCTTTTTGGGTGTGCGGCCCTCCGCGGGTATGCTGGCTCGGTTCGCAATGGGTCAGCCGTGGGCGCCGCCCACGGCTTTCTGTTGCGAGCGACACAAGACCTCCTGCCACGGAGAGACCGTGGCCGTTTTAGCCCACAGGAGGTGAGAACGTCTTGCGTCATTACGAACTCATGGTGATCCTCGACCCCAGTCTCGAGGAGCGCACCGTTGCACCGTCGCTCGACACGTACCTGAACGTGATCCGCACCGCGGGCGGCTCGGTGGAGAAGCTCGATGTGTGGGGCCGTCGTCGGCTCTCGTTCGAGATCAACAAGAAGGCCGAAGGCATCTACGCTGTCGTCGACCTGCAGGCGACGCCGGAGGCTGTGGCCGAGCTGGACCGTCAGCTCCGCCTGAACGAGTCCATCCTGCGTACCAAGGTCATCCGGCCCGAGACCCGCTGACGTTCGTTTTTTGTCAGGGGGCTCTGGGAGCCTCCTTGCAGAAACGCATGAAGCGGCGAGGAGAAGATCATGGCAGGAGAAACCACCATCACGGTCGTCGGTAACTTGACCGACGACCCTGAGCTGCGCTTCACCCCCTCGGGGGCGGCAGTCGCCAAGTTCCGCATCGCTTCGACGCCGCGGACGTTGGACCGGCAGTCGGGCGAATGGAAAGACGGCGAGCCACTCTTCCTCGCATGCAACGTCTGGCGTGACGCCGCCGAGCATGTCGCCGAGTCGCTGCAGCGTGGCGCTCGGGTGATCGTGCAGGGCCGGCTGCGCCAGCGGTCTTACGAGACCCGCGAGGGTGAGAAGCGCACCGTCTATGAGCTCGAGGTCGACGAGATCGGCCCGTCCCTGCGCTACGCCACGGCGAAGGTGCAGAAGATGTCCCGGTCCGGCGGCGGCGGTGGGGGCGGCTTCGGCGCCTCCGGCGGCGGCGCTGGTGGTGGCAACCGGCAGTCCAGCGGCGGCGGAGGCGGCAACAACTTCGACGACCCCTGGGCCACGGCGGCCCCGGCTTCCGGCGCCCGTCCCAGTGGGGGCGGCACCAGCGGCGCCAGCAGCAACTCCTCGTTCGACGACGAGCCACCTTTCTGAGCCCGACGGGCTTTCATGATTTCAGGAGTTAAGAGCTATGGCTAAGGCTGCGGCACTTCGCAAGCCGAAGAAGAAGGTGAACCCGCTCGACAAGGACGGGATCACCTACATCGACTACAAGGACACCGCGCTGCTGCGCAAGTTCATCTCCGACCGCGGCAAGATCCGCGCTCGGCGGGTCACCGGCGTGACCTCGCAGCAGCAGCGACAGATCGCCCGCGCGGTCAAGAACGCCCGTGAGATGGCGCTCCTGCCGTACACGGCCACGGCCCGCTGAGGGGAGGCACCGATATGAAGATCATCCTCACGCAGGAGGTGTCGGGCCTCGGCACCCCCGGCGACATCGTCGAGGTCAAGAACGGCTACG
This sequence comes from Actinoplanes sp. ATCC 53533, assembly GCF_003947245.1. Lineage (NCBI taxonomy): Bacteria > Bacillati > Actinomycetota > Actinomycetes > Micromonosporales > Micromonosporaceae > Actinoplanes > Actinoplanes sp. ATCC 53533. The sequence goes on from NZ_QHHV01000159.1 coordinate 7,212, forward strand.
GCCGTAACTACCTGCTGCCGCAGGGCTTCGCGATCCAGTGGAGCAAGGGCGCCGAGAAGCAGGTCACGGTCATCCGGCGGGCGCGCGACGCCCGCGAGATCCGCGACCTGGGCCAGGCCAACGAGGTCAAGGGCCAACTCGAGGGCCTGAAGGTCACCCTGACGGCGCGCTCCGGCACCGGTGGCCGGCTGTTCGGGTCGATCACCCCGGCCGAGATCGTCGACGCGGTCAAGACCGCCGGCGGCCCCGCGCTGGACCGTCGCCGCCTCGAGCTGGCGGCTCCGATCAAGACCACGGGCGCTTACAAGGTCCAGGTCAAGCTGCACCCCGAGGTGACCGCGTCGTTCCCCGTGAACGTCGTCGCCGCCAAGTAACACGGCTCACGCTGAGCGCGCCGGCCCTTCGGGGTCCGGCGCGCTTTGTCGTTGAACGGCCTTCCTTGTCAGCCTCTTGCTCGTCAGCTGAGTGATTGACCGGTGATGGCGGACGTCAGCACGGTCGCCAGACCGCCGCCCATCACCGCGGCGGCCAGACCGACGCTCGCCGCCTTCCAGGAGCCGCTCGCCCAGCGCAGGCCCACCGCGACGAGCATGCTCAGCACCAGCGACAGGCCGAACTGCGGAGCCGCCCCGGCCAGGGTTTCCAGCGCCTGCGCCTGCTGGGTGCCGTTGAGCACGAGCATGTACAGCACGAAGAGCACGACCGGCACGCCGTACCAGACGACCGTGTAACCCACGGCCGCGAGCGGGCCGCCGGTGTCTTCCTCGAGCTCCTCGTCCGGCTCGAGCAGGTCGTTCTGTCGCGCGGACGGCGACGGCAGCGTGCTGACCGGGCGCCGCTCGTAGGTGCCGGCGGCCGACGCCACCGCACCGCGCGGCGGCCACTGCGTGTCCGGGGGATCCTGCCACCGGGCGCCGGTGCGCTGGATGACCTCCGTGGCGCCAGCGGCCGCCGAGTTGGCGGCCGGCACCTTCACCGATGCCGCGGCACCGTTCTTGGACGGCGGCCGGAAGGGCACGAAGTCGGCCGTGCTGATCCGTCGCGACTCGCCATCGGCCAGCAGCTCACCGTCGGTAGCGAGGTCTCGCCGCCAGTCACCGGTGTTGCCCTCGCGATAGGTCGCCGTGCCCTGACCGGCTTCGTCCGGCTCGGCCTGCCGCCACGAGCCGGGCTCGACACGCGGGCGGATCTCGGTCGCCGCGTCACTGACCAGCGGAGGCTCGCCCTGCTCGGCGCGCAGCTGGTTACGCCAGGCGTCGGTTCGGGCGGCGGCCTGGGCGTCGGCCCGCCAGGCGCCGGGCTGGGAGGACACCGGGGCGGCCGCGCTCCCCGAGACGGGCCGGGCAGCCTTTTCCGCGTCACGTCGCCACGAGTCCGGTCCGGGCACGGATGCGATGCCGCGCGGGCGCTGCTCCGGTGGCGCCGAGATCGGATCGACGTCAGTCGGCTGCTCTGCCCGCGACCGCGTCGCGGGCTGCGCGGAGACCGGTCGGTCCGTGTCGCGCCACCGGTCGTCGGGCATGGCCGACACGGGTCGGCCGGACGGCCCGTCGTCGTAGGTCCTCGCATCCGGATCGGACGCAGCACCCCGCCGCCGCTGGTCGGGCGCCGCTGACGTCGGCCGGTCGGCATCCCGCTGCCATGCGGCGGGCTGCGCGGAGACGGGCATGTCCGCGTCGCGCTGCCACGCCGCGGGTTGGGCCGAGACGGGCATGTCCGCGTCGCGCTGCCAGGAGGCCGGCTGGGCCGAGACCGGCATGTCGCCGTCACGTCGCCGCCCGGGAGACCGCGTGGAAATCGGCCTGGTCGGTTCGTCGTCGTCGCGGCGCCAGACCTCAGGATCGAGCGGCGCTTCCGCGCTCGCCGTCAGCTGCAGACGCGTCGTGCGGGGCGCGGGCGCGCGGCGTCGACCGCCACCGTCGTCGTCCGGCTCGCCGCGGAACCGGGTGGGCTCGTCACGATCGCGGCGCGACACCACCTCGCGGCTCTCGATGGCGCGCCGCCCGCCGCTGCCGCGATCGTCGTCGCGGGGGCCTCTGCGAGGGCTTCGGCGCGGGCCTCGGTCTTCGTCCTCGTCGTCTTCGTCCTCGAGCTCCTGCCGGTGCCACTGGCCGGTGTCGCTGTCACGCAGCCACACGTCCGACTCAGGGTCCCGGTGCCAGGCGCCGGATTCGAGCTCACGCTGCCAACTGGTGTCGCGCTCGCGGCGCCGTCCCCGATCGGCATAGTCCCGCTGAGGCTCCGGCCCGCGATCCAGCTCGGGCCGACGCGAAACAGCCGGGCCGCGCGGGCCCTCGAAGCCGCGTGGCATTGCGCCACTGCGCTGGCCACCCTCCACGGCGCGCCGCGGCTCCGGACCACGTGGCATGTCGACGTCGCGCCGTCCCCGGCGAGGCTCCGGACCGCGAGGCGCCTCGAGGTCACGGGGCTCGGCTCCGCGCCGGGGCCCCGGGCCAGGCTCGGGAGCCCGGAAGGCATCCTGGCCACGTCGCGGCTCCGGACCCGGCCGAGCACCGGGCCAGCGCTCGACTTCGCCGCGCCGCGGCGGCGCCGGGCTGCGGGGTTGCGGTGGCTCGACCTCGTCGCGCCGCCACGAACCGGTGTCGGAGCGGCTGCCCTCCGCCGCCCGTCCGTTCTCGATGCCCTGCCGCCAGGACCCGGTATCGCTTCGTCCTCCGGTTTCGGGCCCGCGTTGCCAGGACCCGGTGTCGGTGCGGTCGTTGGCCGGTCCGCGTGGCTCGATCCGGCTCGGGCGGCCGCCGACCTCGGTCTCGCGCTGCCAGGAACCCGTATCGGTGCGGCCGCTTTCCACGCCGCGTTGCCAGGAGCCGGTGTCGGTGCGGCCGTTCTCTACGCCGCGCTGCCAGGAGCCGGTGTCGGTGCGGCCGTTCTCTACGCCGCGCTGCCACGACCCGGTGTCGGTGCGGCCGTCTTCTACGCCGCGCTGCCACGACCCGGTGTCGGTGCGAGAGCCGTTTTCCGGCTCGCGTTGCCAGGAGCCCGTGTCGCCGCGGCTTCGGCGCCCGGCGCTCTCCCCATCGCGCTGCCGGCTGCCGGTGCCCTGCTGCCAGCTGCCGGTGTCCGTCCGGCTCTGCCAACCACCCGCGTCGCGGTCACGCGGCTGCACGGGCATCGGGATGATGCCCGTCTCCGCGGCGCCCTGCGCCCACGGGTCGACCGGCGGAGCCGGCTCCGGATCACGGCGCCACGAGCCGGTGTCGCGCCAGTTATCGGCGCGGGACTCGTTGGCGCGGGACTCGTCGCCGCTGCGCCACCCCTCGGCGGCCGGCGGCGTCCGCCAGCTTTCGGTGCGGGGCTGATCGGTGCGGGACTGGTCACCGCTGCGCCAGCTGTCCGTCACCGGCGGGCTGCTCTGCCAGCTGCTGGTGGTGGTGCTCGTGCGCCAGCCGTCCGGCGCCGGCGGCTCGGTGCTCCCGCGGCGCCAGCTCGGCTCCGGGGCGGCCGCGGGGTCCTGGAACGCGGGCATGCTGCCGGTGTCGGTGTGCCCGGCCCAGTTGTCGGCGTCGGAACGCACCGTCCAGCCCGTGCCCCCGCTGGTGCGGGAGCCCGGGTCGGTGGCCCGGCGGCGCCCCACCTGCGAGGGGCCGTCGGCCGGCCGCGCCTGGCCGGCCGCCGACTCGCGCCAGGCGGCGCGGTCGTCCTCCCGGACCAGGTGACGGCCGTCGTCGATCGGCGTCGACCAACTTCCGGAGTACGACGTGGGGGCGCTCGGTTGGGGCGTCTGCCAGCTCGCGCCGGGCTGAGCGGGCTCCCGCCAGGTGGGCTCGGCAGGGGGCCGGCCCGACTCGGTGAACGCCTGCCAACTCGGCTGGCTTTCCCAGGACGGCCGGCCCTCCGGCTCGCGCCGCCGGGGTGGCGGTGCGTCGGCGGGCTGCCACGGCGGGGCGGAGCCGGAAGTGAACTGCTGCCAGGCCGGCCGGTCGTCACCGCGGGACGGCTCCCAGGGCGGGGTGGCGCTGGGCTGGCTCTGGCGCGGCTCCCCGGGCTGCTGCCAGGTCGGAGTGGCGTCGGCGGGCTGCCAGGTCGGTGTCGAGCCGGGCTGGTCGTCGGTCGAGGGCGTCGGCCAGGCCGTGCCGGAGATGGCCGGCAGCCGGGTGGGAGGCTCGGCCTGCGGCGGGATGCTCTCGGCGTCGCCGCTCTCGCTCTGCCAGGCCTCGGTGGTGGTGCGCCAGCCGTGGCTGCCCGTAGCGGATCGCCACTCGGTGGTCTGACGCCAACGGGCGCTCTCGGCGGTGGAACGCCACTCCGAAGTCTGGGTGCGCCAGCCGACACCTTCGGCCGGGAGAGCGGGTCGTCCGGTCGCCGCGACGTCCGACCAGCGACTCACCGTGCCGGACTGCTCACCGGGTGTCTCGGGGCTCTGCGCCCAGGCGTCAGCGCGTAACGACCAGGCCACGGCTTCGGGAATTGGCTGCATGCTGCCGGTGTCAGCCGGTGATCCGGTGCCCCAGGTGGTGCCGCCGGGCTCCGCATTAGTGGACGAATCGGGATCTTCCGGGCGGTTTGTGGGTGTCCAGGAGTTCGGAGCGCCTCTCTCGCGCGGCAGGCGGGCTCCGTAGTCCCACTCCCGTTGGTCCACCAGAAAAGCGTGACGTGCGCTCGTCCGATCTGCAATGTCTTGGGACGACTGCTTGCTCACGAAGGCCACCTTTTTATCTCTCCACACGGTGGGGACGACAAAAGTGCTGCTCAGATGGGCACCCCCGCAGAAATCCCCAGAGGTTGTACACAGGCTGTGCACAGGGCCACGCACAGGCCTGGGTGGGTTGTCCACAGGTTGTCCCGAGGCTCGTCCACCGGCTCGCTTGGGTCTGTGACGTGCGGGTTCGTATGGTTACCGCGCCGGATCAGGTCCTCTTCGTGGCCTGGGCCGACTTTTCCGGTGATTTTGTGGTCCCCGTCACTCGCGGGGGTTCGCGCTCACCCGAAAGTGTCGTACCCGGGCTGTTTGATCACGGAGCAGGAAAGACGATGAAGGGGTAGGTCGGCATGTCGATCACCGACGACGCACGACCCGATTCCCGGCCGCAGTCATCTGCAGGAGGCAAACCCTCCGGTGGTCGTCCGCCAGGCGCGGGCGGGCCGTCGCCCCAGACCGGCGGCTTCGACAAGTCACCCCCGCAGGACATCGCCGCCGAGCAGAGCGTGCTGGGCGGCATGCTGCTGTCCAAGGACGCGATCGCCGACGTCGTCGAGATCCTCAAGTCGGGCGACTTCTACCGCCCGGTCCACGCGACCGTCTTCGACACGGTCCTCGAGCTCTACGGCCGCGGCGAGCCGGCCGACGGCGTCACCGTCGCGGCGGCCCTCTCCGACTCCGGCGACCTGCAGCGCATCGGTGGCGTGCCCTACCTGCACACCCTCATCGAGAGCGTGCCGACCGCCGCCAACGCCTCCTACTACGCCCGCATCGTTTCCGAGCGGGCCGTGCTGCGCCGCCTCGTCGAGGCGGGCACCAAGATCACCCAACTGGGGTACGGCACCGGCGGCAACGGCGGCATGGACGTCGACGACATCGTCGACCTCGCCCAGCAGGCTGTGTACGACGTCACCGAGCGCCGGGTCTCCGAGGACTTCGTGGTTCTCGCCGACATGCTCCAGCCGACCCTGGACGAGATCGAGGCGGTCGGCGCGTCCGGCGGCGTGATGACCGGCGTGCCGACCGGCTTCTCCGACCTCGACCGGCTCCTCAACGGCCTGCACCCCGGACAGTTGATCATCGTCGCCGGCCGCCCGGGTCTGGGTAAGTCGACGGCGTCGATGGACTTCGCCCGCAACGCCGCGATCCGGGCAAACTGCGCCAGCGCCATCTTCTCCCTGGAAATGAGCAAGATCGAAATCGTCATGCGGCTGCTGTCGGCGGAGGCCCGGGTGCCGCTGCACGTGCTGCGCTCCGGTCAGCTCTCCGACGACGACTGGACCAAGCTGGCCCGCCGGATGGGCGAGATCAGCGAGGCCCCGATCTTCGTGGACGACACCCCGAGCATGAACCTGATGGAGATCCGGGCCAAGGCCCGCCGCCTCAAGCAGCGTCACAACCTGAAGCTGATCGTGATCGACTACCTCCAGCTGATGTCCTCGCCGAAAAAAACGGAGAGCCGCCAGCAGGAGGTCGCGGAGCTGTCCCGAGGCCTGAAGCTGCTGGCCAAGGAGGTCGAGTGCCCGGTGATCGCGGTGAGCCAGCTAAACCGTGGCCCGGAACAACGCACCGACAAGCGCCCCCAGCTCTCCGACCTGCGTGAGTCCGGCTCGATCGAGCAGGACGCCGACGTGGTGATCCTGCTGCACCGAGACGACTACTACGACAAGGAGTCCCCGCGAGCGGGCGAGGCGGACTTCATCGTGGCCAAGCATCGAAACGGCCCGACCGACACGGTGACGGTGGCGGCCCAGCTGCACCTGTCCCGCTTCGTCGACATGGCGATCGCCTAACGGCCGGCTGCGGGGCGCAGGACGAAGCCGCCCCATTCGTCCGCGTCCCAGTCGTAGATCGTTGTTCCTGGAGGAAATGTGATCGTCCCGGCGCCAGGCAAGGCGGCGCTGAGCAGGGCATCGTCGTCGTGCACGTGGATCAGTGCCAGATCCGTGGAGCCGGTGAGCGCCTGAAAGACCACGGCCGCCGCGAGTTGCTCGACGTCGGCGCCCGTGGCCGGGTCGACCCGAGGGCCGCCGGTCTGCCGCAACCGCAGCTCAATGTTGTAGGTGTCGGGAGCCTCGAATTCGCCGTTACGGCGGAACGCGGCCGCGGAGGCGTGGGCGACCACGGGCCCGCCGAACTCGCCGACGACACCCAGCACCAGTTGGGCGGTGTCGACGAGCAACCACGGTCGCTGGTCCCGCATCTCGGCGCGCCCGCCGATTAGCTTGGCGGCTAGCCCGGCAACCTCCGCCGGAGATCTGCTGGTCTGGACGAACAGTTGCTCACGGACAGACATGCTTCAGCGGGGCTCGATCACAAAATCGGAGCCGGGCTCGGCGGGCGACCGCCACAACGGTGACTTGCCCACCAGGCTCAACCTCAACGGACGTGCGTCGGCGTAGACGGTGTAGAGGTCTCGTGAGCCACGGACCGCCACACCGGTGCGCACTTCGACCGGATCGACCAGCTGCCATCCTTGCTGCCTCAGCACCGCGCTGACGCGGTTCAAGGCCACCTCGGCGGGCAGGTCACCGATGCTCGCGTCGATGGTGATCTCGAACCCGAAGCTCTCCTCGCTCCAGTCCACGGAGCCCGGCGACCGGCGCAGCGGCCCATGATCCCAGGAGACGGAGACCTCGCGGTCCGGGAAGG